>JAYVOX010000052.1:0-2777 GCA_043757695.1 Schlesneria sp. | reverse complement strand
GTTCAAAAACCTTTGGTTTTTGAGGCAACATCACGCGGAGCGTGATGGGTACTTTCTTCAGATTCGAAAAAATCACAGCCTGCCAGAGCGAAAGCGATAGGCGTGTGAATTGTGGCAACGATTTCGAGTGACTCACACGCCCTTCGTTCCTCAGAGCATGCCACACCGGTCGAATTCGTTTGAGTTGATCCAGCTGAAAGCTGGACGACCTCCAAGGTCAGTGGCGAGCAGAAACCAACGACCCTTGGTCGGTACTAAGTCGGCACCACCGACCTCGCGTCGGAGGACCGATGACTGACCGGATAGATTCCGATAGCCATACCCCCCAGCAAGCGACCTGCGTCCCTGTATCGATCACTGACAGGTGAACCATTTAGTTGAACGACCAAGGAAACCCGGCGGCGGCCAGGAACCATTCATTTGTAAATCCGCCTGATCCGCCGCTCGGGTTGACCGCCTTGTTATGTTGCTCTTTCGACTTACCTGTAACCTTTGATTACGTACGGTTTCGCATAGTCGCCGATCACTTTCTCGGCAGTCATCGTACGGACGTTGACGGCATATATCGAATACGGAGTTGGCGTGATGCGCGTACCGCCGAGGAAGCAACGGCAAATTGCATTTAGCCCGTGAACGGCAACGAGGACCATGCGCAATAATGGACGCTTTGAATTGAATGGTTGGTGTGCCGCAGCGATGGCAGCCTCGACTGCGTGTGGTGGTGAAGTAGGCCGATCAAGGAAATAGGCGTGTTTCCCAAATCCTATCGCCGATGCTGCGTCCACTATTACGGCAAATTGTTTGCAGCTTCCGCGAGTGAGAACAAGATTGATTGTTTCCGGTTCGTAGGCATCGACACTTGCTGAGAGTTGAGCGGTTGTTGAATCGTGCAGGAGGTATTGTTTGGGATTGACTTGGTCCTCACGTGAATCATGTGCGATCTGCTCGATGACGATCCAGTCGATGGCTAGGTCGCAGCAGACATGTATGGCCGCAATCGATTGTTCAAGCTCGAAACCAATGAGAATCATGGCGAGATTCGCTTTGCAACATAACTATGAATAGACCGGCGCGGCCAAGTTAGTCAAACAGACTTAATCATTTATGTCGTGCAACATTCTGTGCTTTTAATGGATTGTCAAAGAAGGCCGTGGGTGTTTCGTTGCGTCCACTCTCCTGTTAGCCCGCCCGTTAAAATGGTTTAGGAACAAGCCGCGACTGGGCACTCCGTCACCGGAAGAACACGAATGTCACGGCGATGAAGATCGGGATCAGGATGCCGCAGGAGTAGGCCATATAGCCGAAGAAGCCGGGCATCTTGACGTTGTTCTCTTCGGCGATCGCCTTGACCATGAAGTTGGGGCCGTTGCCGATGTAGGTGTTGGCTCCCATGAAGACCGCGCCGCAACTGATGGCCGCAAGGATGTGAGCCGCTCCCGAAGCGGCGGGGAGCGCGAGGAACTCGGCGAGATACTTGCCGTCCTCAGTGTTGACGTTGTGAATGCCACAGGCGGTCACGGCGAACGTCAGGTAGGTCGGAGCATTGTCGAGAAAGCTCGACAGGATGCCGGAGGCCCAAAAGAACTGCGCGGGGGACTCGATGCCAAGGCTCTTGCCATGCACGTTGAGCATCGCCAGTGCGGGGATCATCGTGGCGAAGATCCCCGCGAACAGGACCGCCACCTCGATGATCGGTCCAAACCCGAAGCGGTTCTTTTCGCGGATCGACTTCGTGGTGAGCAGGTAGCAAACGACAGTGACCAGCGCCATCAAGCCCTCTTGCACGCCGTAGGGCCACTCACCCGCCTTGCCCCACGACAAGACACTGTTGAGGGCCGCCTCTCCGTAAGCCTGACCCGCGCAGTAAATCACCGCCACGATTCCGGCGAGGCCCGCAAAGTTGTGCAGCCCCTCGATCCCGAACGGCTCGGGTGAGACGGGCGTTTCCAACGCAGCCTCTTCGGCGGGCGAACGGGCTTCGCGGCGAAGGGCCAGCGAATCCCAGATGTAAAACACGACGAGCAGCGTGCCGTTGACGAACGCCCACTGCTTCCAGAGCCTGAGAGTCCACTCGAACGGCACGCCCTTCAGGAACCCGAGAAACAGCGGCGGGTCACCGAGCGGCGTTAGCAAGCCGCCACAGTTCGACACGATGAAGATGAAGAACACGACGACGTGCGCGACGCGGCTGCGTTTTTCGTTGGCTCTGAGCAGCGGACGAATGAGCAGCATCGAGGCTCCCGTCGTCCCGACAAAACTCGCCACGCAAGCTCCCAGCGCGAGGAACATCGTGTTGACCAGCGGCGAACCGTTGAGCGAACCGCGCACGTAGACACCACCGCTGATGACGAACAACGAACCGAGCAGCATCAGGAACGAACCGTATTCCTTGGCGGCGTGCTCCAGCGCGTGAGCCCCCGCGCCGCCGAATTGCAACAGATAGAGCACGACCGGAACGCCAAGTCCCGCCGCGACGATCCCCTTGTTCCGGTTGTGTTCCCACCAATGTGGGTTCGCCAGCGGGAAGATGGCGATGCAGAGCAGCAGCAGCGCAAACGGAGCGACCGACACGGGCGAGATCAGTTCCCCCAGCTTCGGCCCGTGCATCTGAGCGACTTGCATCTGAGCGACTTGCATCTGAGCGGCTTCAGCAGCCGCAGGCTCTTGAGCGTGAACCTGTGTCACGGCAACCAACATACCGATCGAACAAACAAACAATGCCACGCAGGGCGACAGGCGGTTCACGAGTGGAGTTCCTTGAAGGCGGGAGCATTGGC
>JAYVOX010000051.1:0-2782 GCA_043757695.1 Schlesneria sp. | reverse complement strand
GTCCGCTTTGTTGCCTAAGGTGGCGTAAGTTTGGAAGTCAACATTCTCGTTGATAAACCGAACGCGACCATCTGCAAACAGGAAGAAAGCGCCGCCGGTGTGAGGGCTACTGAACCCCATATTCTTCTGGTAGTCATTCGGGTTGGTTTTATTGAGGTTTGGCGAGTTCAACTTGACCGAAGTAATTCCCCCTTGGAAGTTCCAGCAGAAGGCACCGGCGTGGTGGAGGTACTCTGCGCGTCGTTCGCCAAGCAGGATCGTATTGCTGGTCCCGTCCGTAATTTGAGCTATTCGAGTCGAGGTTGTGTTGCGTCCTCCGAAGATACCAGGGTTGGTAGAGGGGTTGGCGTTATTCCAATCGGTCCCGGAGCCATTGCACCATGCTGGAGTACCGGCCGAAGTACAGTCCGTCGAAACCGTGTCGGAAAACTGAGTCCCCGAGCAAGGAGCGTAAAACAACCCTTGAGTTGGGATGCCCCAGCTATCCCAAGCGCCTCCGTTGACCGCGACGCCAGTCCCCGCAGTCGGGTTACTAGGGCAATTGAGCGCCGGGAAATTTTTTCGCCCGAGTAGCGCGTAGTTGGTCGGTCCCCCAGGGGTCAACGGCGTGTTGTCGTTGTAGTGCTTGTTAAAATCGAGCGCGCTGTATAGTGGGGCTTGGTCGAAGTACGGAAAGAGAAACTCCGTGAAACAGTGGGCTGGGCCCTGCCAATCCGCGCCGTTGCCAACCACAGAACTGCTATACGGAAATCGAAGGGCCGTGTCGTGATAGTTGTGCAAGGCGAGGCCGAGCTGCTTCATGTTGTTGTTGCACTGGGTCCGACGGGCCGCTTCACGGGCCTGCTGGACTGCGGGCAACAGTAGTGCGATCAGCACGGCAATGATGGCAATCACCACCAGCAGTTCGATCAGGGTGAATCCAAGTAACTTGTGACGCGATTTGAGCTTCAACATGTCCATCTCCTCAAAAACACAAAAACACGAAAACGGAACGGCAGTTTCAATCGGTGCTGGTAGAGTCTACTTCCATGCGTTGAGTCTTGGCGGAATGAGAATGCAGTGACGGCCTTCGACTCAACGTTGCTCGTCGTAGAAAACCTCACACCCATTGCGGCTGCTGAACCACTGACACAATACCTTCATATCGACTTGCCTGTTGTGGGGCAATCAAAAATCTGCCTCCCCACCCTGCTCGATCAATTTTGGCGAATGGCTGGATGTAATCTTTGCCTCTCGTGAACAGGCGTGGTCCTTTCATCGCTTTCAGCGGCAGGTTGTTGAAACACGGAACAGACCCGCCAGTCAGCAAGTCAGCAAGTTGGCTGGCAACTCCAATGCCCAGAGTTTGGAAAGCCCCGATTTGAAATACGCCAGCCGCGATCAGCAAAGCCTTCCGAGCGTCGAGATCAGTTCATTGCTATCGAATCAGATAGGAAATCCTATGTCACGTTCACTCATTCAGAGACGCCTTATGGCGTGTGCGGTGGGAATCTTCATGTCAGGGTGTGACTGGAGTAGCTCAAGAGTCAGTAGCCCCAAGGCGACGAGCCAATCCACTACAGCAGTTTCTTCAAAAGAGCGGCAGAATGCGGCGACGATCTCCGTTCGAGATCGGACGGCGGAGACCGGCGTCATCTTCGTTTACCGCAACGACGAATCGGCAGGACGGTTTGCGATCCTCGAATCCATGGGTGGAGGCGTTGGTCTGCTCGATTACGACAGTGACGGACGATCCGATTTGTTTTTTACGGGAGGAGGCCAATATTCCGGGGACGCCGTCATTGGGACACCGGGTGGACTTTTCCGAAATCGAGGTGACTGGACCTTCGATGACGTGACCGTCCGTTCCGGAGCTGGCTCCTCGGCACACTACAGTCATGGGATCGCCGTGGCGGATTGTGATGAAGACGGGTTTGCCGACGCACTCGTCACCGGCTACGGCGGAGTCTCTCTTTATCGGAACAACGGCGATGGGACTTTCGCGGAAGAGGCACTGGCAGCTGGGCTGAGCGACGCACTGTGGAGCATCAGTGCCGGTTGGGGAGATTTTGACGGTGACGGTGCCCTCGATCTGTACTTGGTCCACTATGTGGATTGGTCTGTTCAGAAAAATCCGATTTGCAGTAGTTCCATCGGGCAGCGCGATGTTTGCCCGCCACAGCAGTATGAGCCGCTGCCCGATACGGTCTACTTCGGGAACGGTGACGGAACATTCCGCGACGGGACGCGTGAGGCGGGCTTGCGTCCAGACGGCAAGGGAATCGGCGTCGTCATCGCAGACATGGACTTGGACGGAGACCTCGACATCTACGTGGCGAACGACACGGTTCCCAATTTCTTGTATCGCAATGATGGACACGGGCACCTCGAAGATGTGTCACTCCTGAGTGGAACTGCGGTCAGTGATCGAGGAACTCCGGACGCGAGCATGGGCGTCGATGTGGGTGACTTCGACCTCGACGGATTGCCCGATCTGTGGGTCGGCAACTATGAGCGAGAGACGTTCGCTCTGTATCGCAACCAAGGGAACTGCATGTTTCGACATGTCAGCGAATCGACCGGTATCGCCGCTTTGGGCGCGAACTACGTTGCGTGGGGGACGCGCTTTCTCGATGTCGATCTGGATGGAGACGAAGACCTTGTCGTGTCCAACGGCCATGCGATTCGGTTTCCCACGGAGGCACCGGTTCGGCAGCGTCCACTGCTATTAGAAAACGTGGAGGGACGGCGGTTCGTTGATGTGGCGGCTCAGTCCGAAGGCTACCTTTCGGAGCCACATGCG
>JAYVOX010000050.1:0-2786 GCA_043757695.1 Schlesneria sp. | reverse complement strand
GGGTGCTCAGCCAGATTCCAGAACCCGGGGCCTCACGGCACCCGGCTCGCCAGACTTTTGTCGGAAACGTCTAAGTTCGCCGAACCACACCGGTTCATTCGCCACTCTCAAGAAAGCCGCCCATGATGAACGCTCACACCGCTGACGAACTGCTGGCCAAGAAGTGCGTCCCGTGCGAAGGGGGAGTTCCCAAGCTCACCGCTGCTGAAGCGGAGGCTCAACTGGCGACGTTGCCCGGCTGGACGATCACTCACCACGGCGAACGGATTCGTAAAGAATGGATCGTCCAGAATTTCATGGCCGGGTTGCGGTTCTTTCACGCGGTCGCCGCGGTCGCCGAGTCGGCAGGGCATCATCCCGATCTGCATCTCGTCGGCTATCGGAATGTCGCGATTGAAATTTGGACTCACGCGATCGGCGGCCTGTCTGTGAATGACTTCATCCTTGCCGCAAAGATTGATGAGCTGCCGGTGGAATTGAAGGCCACCTCAGCGGTCGTGTCCGCGCCCGCAGGTCGCCTCTGATTCGCCATCAGGCCAGCGGCTGACGTTCCGGGTGAAGATAGATGAAGCTCTTGCCCAAACGACCGCCGTAATTGCCGGCTGAGATCCGCAGCAATCCGGGCGTGTCGATCGTGGCTTGAATGACGGCCTGCGTGGCGTCACACACCGTCTTCAAGTCGCGGCCGTTGATGATGATTTCCATGATCGAGTTGACGCCGTCGGGGACTTCGGATTTCTCGCCCAGCTTGGATCGCAGCGTCGGGCAGAAGGGATGATTGGTGCTGGCGAAGAGGAACGAGTAGGCACTTCCCGCTTTTGAGCCGCTCGCCGCGACACCGCCTGGGAAGGGAGCGATCGCTCCCGACACGTGTTCGAGCGCCGCGACGCCGCGTTCGGCAGCCAATAACGACGCATCGACCGACTCGGCCAGGAACCACAGGTTGCCCCCCATGATTCCATCGCGATAACCGAACCGGCGATCAATGAGGAACTCGCCACCCATGATCGGCAAGACCCACACTTTGCGACCGTATCGAACCGCACGGAATTGATGCCCGTCACCGAAGAACGACAGCTTGCGTCCCAGCTTGAAGTACGGCTCCGTATCGAGCAGGTTGAAGCACGCCGCCGTGGGCGAGGTCAGTACGTTCTGACTGATGCGGTGCAGGAGGACTCGTTCGAGCAGCTTTTCGCGATCCTTCTTGAAACGCGGAACATGGAACTGCACGATCGCGCCGGGCCGACCATCGGGCGTGGCGAACGACTTGTCGCCGCCCGGCCCCACGTAGCGGTCGATCGCCGCTTCGCACTCACAGAAGATGCTGCTCGAAGCGTGTCCCGTCGCCGCTTGGCAGGCGTGTTCGAGCCACTTTCGATCGCGGGCCGTGATGAGTACTTCGGCGTAGATACTCCGAAACGCTTCCGCATAGGTGTCGTCAACAATGGCTCGGTGTCCGGGCATCTGCCTCGTGTCTCCTTACTTTCGGCATTCTGTCGAGGGACCAATAACGTGCCAGCAAGAGCCGTAGGGCGGGTCGATTCTTGACCGACCGGTGGACTAAGGACCAGTGCGTCAATGAGTGGCGGAGGTAGCCGAACTCGCGAGAGTTTGGGCTGAAGTCTCACGACTTCAGCTACGCCAGTTATTGATGTGCCAGTGCTAAGCTCGACTTTTGCCATTCCCTTTGGACTGCGGCAATTGATTGCCGCTTTCCTTTCTCGCTTCGTTTGGATTTTTGAAGAACCGGGCCTGTGCTGCCGCATTTCAAAATGCAGCGAGAAGCATGAGAAATGAAAGCGGTGATGAATCCCCGCACTCCAAAAATGGCAAAAGTCGAACTAAGCCCTCGCTGACACTTTTAGAAGTGCGCAACTCACGCTGCGGGTTGCTGAAGTCAGTGAGTTCCCCGACCGCGACCGTTGTACGCGGCCTGTTCGGTGATGACCTTGTCCATGAAGACATCGTGGTCTTGCATCGGAATCTCGTCGAACAACTGGCACTCGAATGCGAGGGCGATGAGCGGTGTGTCGAGCCGAGCGTGCTCGAGCATCTTGTCGTAATAACCTTTGCCGTGTCCCGTCCGTCCGCCGCGTCGATCGAACGCGACGCCGGGGACGATAATCAGGTCGATCTCGGTGACATCGACCTGCTTGGTCGCGACCGTTCGCAGCTCCGGCTTCGGTTCGAGGATGCGGTACATCCCGACCGACAACTCGTCGGACTGTTCAAGGTGAAACAGTTCGAGTTCCCCATCGACGCAGTACGGCACGACGATCTTCTTGCCGCTCGCCAGGGCCTTGTCGAGATCGTTTCGCGTCCGGACTTCACTGCGAACATCCACGTAGAACAAGACTGTTTTGGCTTGCTCATACTCGGGGAGCGCCATGCAGCGAGCGACGATCTCGCGGCTGAGTTCATCCTTGTTTTCCTGGGCATTACGGTTGGTGTGGGCCTGATCGCGAATCTGCTGCTTCGGGCTGGGTGCGGCTAAAGCGTCTGTTGTCATCGAATCCATTCCTAAAGGGCCAACGGCATCGTCCGTGTCGAGGGGATTGAGGGTTCAAACCACCCGATTCCAAATTGAAACTGTCCGAGCATCTGCCCGCCGGGTCACGAGCGAGCGGGATGTTACCAAGCTCCATATGTGCCACCAATTGACGGCGGCTGATTTCTCAACGGATCTGTCGGCTCAATTCAATCCGTGCTGAACGGAAGCCTGATCCCGCCTGATTGAGTCCAGACGACAGCGGAACCGCGTTGATTGCGAGTTTGTGAGGACCGCC
>JAYVOX010000049.1:0-10327 GCA_043757695.1 Schlesneria sp. | reverse complement strand
TTGGCCAACGATACCTCGCGCGGCCCAAACTGAGTCTTTCCGAGCGGTGGACGTAAGTCCTCCGATTCTTGGGGCTCGGAAATGGGTCACTCTTGGCCGCGTGAGGTATAGGCTCGTCGTGACTGGAGTCACGTTTCGGAGTCACAATCAATGTCGCCATCATCGCTCCGCGTGATGGCGACATTGAGCATAGCGACCGGATGCTGTTTTGAGACGTGAGCCGATCTTCGGAGTGAATCGAAGGATGTTTCGTGCGAGACGGTCCCCGGTGCGAGATGGTTTTGTATTGATAGCGTTGCTGTTGGCGGGCACGCGGGTCGCGTGCGCCACGGCAGCGGAAGGCGATGCTGCGGCCTTCCATGAGCGGGTGTTACCGCTCCTGAAGTCTTACTGTCACTCGTGCCACGGGGGTGAGGCGAAGGAAGGGAATCTGTCGTTGTCGGCCTTCGTCGATGTCGAGGCCGCGCGGCGGCAGTCCGAGTTGTGGTGGAAGGTACTCAAGAATCTGAGGTCCGGCGTCATGCCGCCTGTTGGCGAGAAGCGGCCGTCGGCCGAGGAACTCGAAGCGATCGCCAGCGCGATCAAGTTTGAAGTCTTCCAGATTCGCAAAGACGACCCCGATCCGGGGCGACTCAGCGTGCGACGCCTCAACCGCCGCGAGTACGGCAACACGATCGGCGACCTGATGGGGATCGAGTTCGATGCAGCGATTGTCTTCCCGCCGGATGACTCGGGCTTCGGCTTCGACAACGTGGGTGATGCTCTCAGCTTTTCACCGTTGCTGATGGAGAAGTATCTGCGATCGGCGCAGGCGGTTGTTGAGCGGGCGGTCCCGACGGAGACGTGGATCGTCCCGCAGCAGGAGTTTCGGGGTCGCGACTTCGAAGACGAAAAGGGCAAGCTGCATGGCGACAGCCTGTCGTCGAAGACCGCCGCGCGGGTCGGTCGCAAGGTCCGGATTGATAAGCCGGGCCAGTACAAGCTCGACGTGGCGGTGAAGTTGCACGGTTCGTTCAACTTCGATCCGTCACGCTACACGATCCTATTCACGGCGGACGACCAGGAGCGGTTCACGCGCGAATACGGTTGGGACGAGAACAAACTTCACCGCCATTCGTTCACCGAGGACTGGCAACCGGGCGAGCATGAACTGGTGTTCGAGTTGACTCCCGTCGCCACTGACGCCAAGCCGCTGGAGAACGTGGAACTCGGCGGGGTACGTGACGAGACCTACGCCCGGTTTGAAGTCAGCTCCGTCCGCGTGGAGGGTCCGCAGGGGACCGACAAGCTGGTCCATCCGCGCGGCTACGCGCGGTACTTCCCGCGCGAACAGCCTCCCGCGTCAGTCGCTGACCGGCGCGAGTACGCTCGCGAAATTTTGAGCAAGTTCGCGACTCGTGCCTTTCGCAGCCCGGCCGATTCCGCGACCGTCGAGCGGCTGGTCGTCGTGGCCGAGCAGGTCTACTCACAGCCGAACAAGACGTTTGAAGCGGGGGTCGCTCACGCGTTCGTTGCGGCTCTCGCATCGCCACGATTTCTGTTTCGATTGGAGGCGACAGTCCCGGCCTCGACGAGCGACGTGTCGTATGCCCCGGTCAGTGAACTGTCGCTGGCCTCGCGCCTGTCGTACTTCCTGTGGTCGACGATGCCCGATGAGGAACTGTTCCGTCTGGCCGACGCGGGGCAGTTGCGACAGCGGTTGCCTCAGCAGGTCGAACGGATGATGCGCGATGACCGGGCCAAAGAGTTCGTCCGCAACTTCTCGGGCCAGTGGCTGCGGACGCGCGATGTGTCACAGGTCTCCATCGATCCGGTCGTGATTTTCGGGCGGCAGGCCGAGTTCGTGAAGTTGCAAGAACAGTTCCGCAACTTCCGCAGCCGACCGCTGGGTCGCGAGGCGACTCCCGAAGAGCAAAAGGGGCGCGACAGCTTCCGCGAACTGCGCGCCTTGCAGGACCGCTTCAACGACGAGATGAAACGAGCCATGCGGCGCGAGACCGAGATGACCGTTGAGTACATCGTGCGCGAAGACCGCAGCCTGCTCGACCTGCTTGATTGCGACTACACGTTCCTCAACGAGAAGCTGGCCGAACTGTACGGCATCGCCGGCGTGCGCGGTTCGGAGCTGAGGCGCGTCACACTCCCCGAGGGCAGCCCGCGCGGTGGCGTCCTGACGCAAGCCTCGTTTCTGCTCGTGACCTCGAATCCAACTCGCACGTCTCCCGTAAAGCGCGGCCTGTTCGTGCTGGAGAACATTCTCGGCACACCGGCCCCGCCCGCACCGCCGAACGTTCCCGATCTGGAAGAAGCGGCCAAGAAGTTTGCAGGCCGCGAGCCTCCGCTGCGAGAACTGCTCGC
The DNA here is from genome assembly GCA_043757695.1 of Schlesneria sp. Classification (GTDB taxonomy): domain Bacteria; phylum Planctomycetota; class Planctomycetia; order Planctomycetales; family Planctomycetaceae; genus Schlesneria. The sequence goes on along the minus strand of JAYVOX010000049.1, from coordinate 7,969 downwards.
CGCCCATCGCGAGTCGGCGCTGTGTGCGTCCTGTCACTCGCGCATGGACCCGCTCGGGATCGCCCTCGAAAACTTCAACGCCCTCGGTATCTGGCGCGACACGGAGAAGGATCAACCGATTGACGCCACCGGGACGCTCATCACCGGCGAGTCATTCCAAGACATCCGCGAACTGAAGAAAATTCTGCGCGAGCGACATGCCGACGACTTCTATCGCTGCGTCACCGGCAAGCTGCTCACGTATGCCCTCGGGCGAGGACTCGACTACGGCGACGAACACTCGATCGATCTGATCGTCAATCGGCTCAAAGCCCGCGACGGCAAGTTCAGTGCCTTGTTGCAGGGGGTCATCGAATCAGCTCCGTTTCAAAAACAACGTCTTCAAGACAAGTCCGCATCCGTTTCAGGAATACAGCCATGACCAACCGCATCGAAACTCAGAGACAAGAGCGAGCAATGGCCTTCAGTCGGCGGCGGTTTCTGCGCGGGTTGGGCGTGACGCTGGCGCTGCCGGTGCTGCCGTCGCTGTTGCCGCGCGTGGCACGGGCTGAGACGGCGAAGGCTCCGGTGCGAATGGCGTTCATGTCGATCCCGAACGGCGTGCAGCAGGACCATTGGTTTCCGACCGACGACTTCCAACTCAACACGACGATGCAACCGCTCGAAGGATTGAAGCAGCACATTCAGGTCATCAGCGGCTTGGATCATCAACATGCCACGGCGGGGCGAGACGGGGCAGGGGACCACGCACGCGCGAGTGCCACGTTTCTCACCGGGGCACGCGCGAGGAAGACGGCGGGCAGCGACATTCACATCGGCGAGTCGGTCGATCAGGTGGCAGCTCAGAAGTTGGGGCACCTCACGCGATTCCCGTCGCTGGAGCTGTCGTCCGACATGATCCGCAATTCGGGGAGCTGCGATTCGGGCTATGCGTGTGCGTATCAGTACAACCTCGCATGGAGTTCCCCCTCAACGCCCGTCACGCCTGAGTCCAACCCGCGTCTGGTTTTCGAGCGGCTGTTCGGCGCGGGCGAACCGGGTGAGCGAAAGCAGAACTACGCGATCCGGCACGAGACCGAACGCAGCATCCTCGACTTCGTGCTGGAAGAGACCGGCGACGTGCAGCGGCGACTCGGCGCGCAGGACCGCCGCAAGTTCGACGAGTACCTGACAGTCGTGCGCGACATGGAAAAGCGGCTCAAGACGGCAGAGCAGTTCAACTCGCTGCCCGACACGAAATCGACGACACCGGCGGGCGTGCCGTCCGAGTTCGGCGACTACATGCAGATCATGTACGACATGCTGGTCCTCGCGTTCCAGACGGATGCCACGCGCATCGGCACGCTGCTCTTGGCCTATGACGGCAGCAACCGCACCTTCCCACAGATCGGCGTCTCCGAGGGACATCACTATCTCACGCACAACCAACGCAGCCCGCAGCTCAAGCAGAAGGTGGCGGAGATCGACAAGTTCTACATCACGGCCTTCGCCAACTTTCTGGAGAAGATGTCGAAGTTGGAAGACGTTGACGGCCGCTCGCTGCTCGACAACTCGATGATCGTCTACGGCGGAGCGATCGCCGACGGCAACCGCCACTCGCACGACAACCTGCCCGTGATCCTCGCCGGTCACGGCGGCGCGGGTTCCGTCGGAGGCCACGGCTTCGCCACCGGCCGCCATCTCAAGCTGAGCAGCCAACCAATGTCGAACCTCTTCGTCAGCCTGCTCAACCGGTTCGGTGTCGAGACCAAGTCGTTTGGAGACTCGACCGCGCGGGTGGAAGAGGTTTGATGGAGTGAGCGTACTTCACTCGCTTCACGAGTCATAAGGCGACCGGCAGGAATTGATTTACCCGTAGGATGGACGCCTCGTCCGTCCGAGTCCCCACTGGTTGTGACGGACGGACGAGGCGTCCATCCTACGACTGGGTATGCCATCACTTGCCGCTCGCCTAAGAGACGAACACAGAAGACCATTCAATCGGTGAGTTCGAGCGGGGCAGTGTTCGTGCCGCTCTTGACCTCAAACTTCAACGGGGTCTTGGTCGCTTCAGCGTACTTGGCTGGCAGCAGGTCGTTCGCGGGAGTTGCTGCTGGTTTGCCGGTCGCCATATCGGAGGCATTCATGGCCGCAGGCGGTGCCGCCTTTGTGACCGTCACAGCATGGCTCCCCAAAATTGCACCGTCATTGGGGGTAAAGGTCGTCAAGCGGAAGGTCCCCTTTGCATCGGTTTGCCCTGTTGCCGCGCGAGACGCTTTGGTGGCCCAAAAGGAAACGGTGGCTCCCTCGACGGGTTGTCCTTTGTAGGTGACCGTCCCCGTGACCGCGGCACACTTCGGTTGAGTGGACGAATCGCCACCACAACCAGCGGCGAGGATCGAGGCGAACATCAAGAAGCCAAATCGACGGTTTGCAAACTGCATAAAAGGTGTTCCTTGGAAGTCACTTCGTGTTGGCGGTGGGAGTGAAGAGTCGTGAGGTCAGCAACAGGAATGGCGGAGATCAAAAACAATGAGAACGATGTGTTTCATCGTTCTCATTGTTCATTCGTGGCGAGACTTCTTACGGCATCAGGCTCAATTTCTCAACGGAGATCAGCCATGAGAGAACCTGCCACCGACGAGTTTGCCGACGTTGAGTTTAGAACTCGCCGACGACCTTGCCATCTCGGCGATCACCCAAGGTTTGATACGTAGCGTAGTCGATGTTCTCGCTGACAAAGCGCACGGAGCCATCACACAGCAGCACGTGGGCACCGCCGACATGCCGGGACTTGAACCCTTGTGACGTGGCCCAGTTGCTGACTCCGTTACAGCCACCACCACCGAGGCAAGTTTCAAAATTGATGGGGGCCGTGGTGAAGAGCCAGTTGGAATTCACGTTGGCCCAGCCATGCCGTTGGTGGTCACTGCATTCGGACCGAGCTTCGCCCATCAGGATCGTGTTCGAGGTCCCATCCGTAACATCCCTGATCTTGGCCGCGTAGCCGTAGCGGCTGAACATCCCCGAGATGTTGTTCGGATCCCGGCTGTCACTATGGTCAGACGGTCCCGTTCCGAAGGTGTTGCCGGGATAGGTCGAACAGCCGTTGCCCGATTCTCGTTGGGCACCGCCCGAAAGTCCGTAGCTGGCAGTCGCCCAGTTTCCAACGATGCCGTTCGTGCCGGGGTAATACTTGGCTGACGTGTCGCTGGGGCAAACAAAACCGGGGGGACGCTGTTCGTTGTAGTGCTTTCCTGCCGGTGCCGAATCCGCCAGGGGAGTCTGCCAACCGCCTGTTGAGTCAAACAAGATCAAACTGTAAATCGCCGTCTGATCTATGTAAGGCAGCAAGTGGACCATGGCTCCCACACCGTTGGGAGCGCCGAAGTTGCCGACGTTGATGGTGTTCGGAAAGACGTTATGCGTGTCGTGATAGTTGTGCATGGCCAACCCGAATTGCTTCAGGTTATTTTTGCACTGAGTCCGTCGTGCGGCCTCCCGCGCTTGTTGCACGGCCGGCAACAAGAGGGCGATCAATACGGCGATGATCGCGATCACCACCAGCAGTTCGATGAGCGTGAATCCACGCTTTCTAAGTCTAAACAGAACCATAATGCTTTCCTCCAACTTCGAGACCGGATAAAGACATTGGGGCGATGATGCCCCGCAAACAACCCCACAAAGGGGAATGGGCTGAATGATCGTGACCGCTCTGCCACGGAACGCACCTTGGATGCAATCAGTGGCGGCTCGTATTGGCCAGTCTTAATACTCGTTTCAGGGTCCATTCACAATCAAACTTTCCGAAGATTCTCGTCACTGTCACGCTCGTTTTGGCTCAGCGTTCTGAGTTCTGCGGCAAGTTGTTCCTTCAGAAGCCCCGTATGTTTCAACGCTCGCCGATGATGATTCTGTTGTGGCTGGCCACTTGTATTTGGGGCTGTTTGGGGACCGCCACCGGTCCTGCCGTGCCGCCGCCCGAAGAGACAAGCTCATCGGCCACGTCAGCCGTTTTACTCACAACTGCCACACGCATTCGCTTCGAGAGGCGAACTAATGGCTCCGGAATCCAATTCCAATACCGCAACGATGAAGAGCAAGGGCACTTCGCGATCTTGGAGTCCATGGGCGGTGGTGTCGCTCTGTTCGACTTCGATCAGGATGGGCTGCTCGATCTCTTCGCGCCGGGCGGAGGGCGTTACAAGGAGGAGCAGATTTTCGGCGTCTCCTCGGCCCTGTATCGGAACTTGGGGAGTTGGCAGTTCACAGATGTGACTCAACCGGCACAGATCGGTTCGTCTCCGCATTACAGTCACGGTGCGGCAGTCGTGGATGTCGATGAGGATGGATTCCCGGACGTGCTGGTGACGGGCTATGGCGGTGTGACGTTGTTCCACAACCAAGGTGATGGCGGCTTCGTAGATGTCACGCCGAGTTCCGGGCTGACCGATTCGTTGTGGAGTACCAGCGCCGCGTGGGGCGACTTAAACGGCGATGGCATTCAAGACCTCTACATCGCGCACTATGTCGATTGGTCGTTCGACAATCATCCGCTCTGTCCCGGTCCTGGCGATCACCCGCGCGAGGTCTGTCCGCCGCGCCGCTTTGAGCCGCTGCCGGACACCGTGTACTTCGGTCGCGGTGACGGTTCCTTCGAGGAGCAGACGGGCTTCGCGGGTTTGCAGCCGGGCGGAAAGGGGATCGGCGTGGTCTTGGCTGACATCGACCTCGACTCGGATTTGGACATCTATGTGGCGAACGACACAGTTGCCAACTTCCTGTATCGCAACGATGGGCACGGTCGGTTCGAGGACATTTCGATGTTGAGCGGTACGGCCTTGAGTGATCGCGGTCTGCCTGACGGAAGCATGGGAACGGACATTGGCGACTTCAATGCGGATGGGTTACCCGATATTTGGGTCGCCAACTACGAGCATGAAAACTTTGGCCTCTACCGCAATCTTGGTCAGGGGCTGTTCCGTCACGTGAGTCAGTCGATGGGTGTGACAGCCGTTGGGTCGGGTCATGTCGGTTGGGGAACCCGATTCCTCGACATGGACTTGGATGGAGACGAAGACATGTTCGTGTCGAACGGACACGTCATTCGGTTTCCGACCAACACTCCGTTGAGACAACACCCGCTGGTGTTCGAGAACATTGAGGGACGACGGTTCGTCAACGTGGCTGGTCTCGCTGGCGACTACACGGCGTCGGCTCATTTGGGACGCGGGTTGGCGACGGGCGACTTGGATGAAGACGGTGATGAAGACATTGTCCTCTCCAATCTGAATGAGCCGCTGGAACTCTTGTCGAGCGCATCCCTCGAACGTGGCCATTCCTTGGTGCTGCGTGTGATTGGTCGCGAATCGTGCCGCACCGCGATCGGTGCGGTGGCCGTAGCCACCGTTCAAGGCCGGAAGCGGATGCGGCAAATTCGCGGTGGCTCCAGCTATGCTTCGTCGAGCGACACGCGATTGTTTTTCGGCTGCGGTGCTGCGCGAGTCATCGACGAACTGACCATCACTTGGACCTCCGGTCGCAAGGTTCGGCTGACGAACATTCCCTGTGACCAAGTGGTGACGGTGATCGAACCCCAAGCCCCGTGAGACTCTTGGCAACGGCCTGCATCAGGAGACCGCCGGTGAATCGCCCAGCGTTGAGACTCATGCTCTTGGGATTGATCGTTGCCGCATTGGTGGCGGGCGCGGGACTGTTCGTGGTGCGAGGGCTGCGTCCAACGAGTTCGACTTTGGCTGAGGGGCTGCGTTGCGTCGAGCAGTCCGATGCGGAGGGTGTCGATCGCATTGAGCAGTCGCTGTTGCGGAGCGGATTGAAAGACGAAGCGGTCGTCGTGCGGAGTGCTTGGCTGGTTCGTCGAGGACGGTACTCGCAAGCCTTGGATCGTCTCACTCCCAACATGCTTGCCGGGCCGTTGAAGCGGTACGTGTTGCGATTGGCCGGTGAGAGTCTGTTTCATCTCGGCGAACTCGATCGGGCGGAGTCGCTCCTGATGCTGTTGGTGACGGAGCATCCAGATGAGGTCGATGCTCACCGGATTCTCGCCGGGATGTACTACGACTTGGGATCGCCCGAGCTGGCGTTGAAGGCCCTGAATGTTGTGGTCAAGTTGGCTCCGCTCGATTATCGGCCGCACCAACTGGCGGGGATGATTCTGGCGGACAACGAGAATTTTGTGGTCACGGTAGAGCAATTGCGACTGGGGCTATCCAAGGCTCCTCCTGATGAACCGCGACGTGAAATGCAGCAAGGGTTGGCTCAGGCTTTGATTCGACTGCGCGACTTTCAAGGGGTACTGGATGAACTGGGGAGTGCGAAGTCCTCGCCCGTCCTCGACACGTTGCGCGCCGAGTCTGTTTGGAGCCTCGGTGATGCCGCACGGGCCGCTCAATTGGTAGACGAAGTTCTGACGCACCATCCCGATGTTGTGACTGCTCTGAAACTCAAAGCTCGATTGATTGAGGATGCCGGTCAGGGCGAGCAGGCCGTGACGCTCTTGCAAAAAGTCTTGGCGGCGGAACCCTTCGATCTCGATGCACGCTACCAGCTCTTGCAACTCTACGGAGTCCTCGGCAGAAATTCCGAACGGGCTGTCGAACAGGTCGAGTACGACAAGTATCGCGCCTTGCAGGACCGGTTGGTTGAACTCAATCAACAAGCGAACTCCGACCCGCATGCCGTCGCCCCGCGCCGCGAGTTGGTGGATGTCTGCCAAGCATTGGGCCGTCACAAACTGGCCGACATGTGGCAGCGTGCGGCCGACTATTGTGCGCAGCGTCAGCAAGCGGGAAAGAGTTTGGAAGACACGCCGCGTTCGCATGGCACCGCGCCGTGACACGCTGATCTACTGTCGTCCCGTCGCTCCGCCGACGGGACGGCGCGACACGGCATCCAGCTCATCGGTCGATAGTCGGTGCTGCTCTGCGCGGAATAAATGTGCAGCGGAGAACCTTCAGTCGGGAACGGCTGCGGGGGTCAGGAGACGCGCGCTGAACAACGCTGGCTCGAATAGGCTCGGCGGAGTAGTCGTTGACGCAGCGCCTTGTAGGCTGGTCCCGCGATGGTTTTCGCGACTTTCTTCGCATTCCAAAAGGCAGACTGACGCCAGCGGCGCAAGGGGCTGCTGACCAGTGAGGCGGCATCGCGCGCGGTCATGCCGCGATAGACGTTGTAGCGCCCGACGATCAGGCAGCCGGCTTCCTCGAACAGGCCGGTGGTCGGTTCCGAGTTGAACAGCACTTCGATCCCCGCTGCGGCCGCCGCGCTGGCCACCTCGCGCGAATAGAAGCCGCCGGGGACTGAGGCGGTCGTGACCGGTTGGCCAATGATCTCTGCGAGGACGCTGCAACTGCGCCGCCATTCCTCCCGCAGTTGTTCGCGCGAGCAACTTGAGATTCGCTCGGGATGACTGCACGAGTGACTGCCAATGACGTGGCCTCGCTCGTGCAGTCCGCGCAGTTGATCGCGCGTACAGAACGAGGGCGTGTCGATGAAGTCGGTCGCGATGAAGAACCAGCCGCGCCAGCCACGTCGTTCGAGTTGCTCGGCGATGGCGGTGATGGCCGAGACTCCACCATCGTCAAACGTGATCAGCCACGAGTCGCGCGCCGCGCCGCGCAGCCCGGCTTGTGCCGTGAACTGTGACGAAGCCACCGCGAGTGGAAACGTCTCCACATTCAGGGCCACGGCCTCCAGATGTCGCTCGAATTCTTCCGGCGTCAGCTTGTAGCGTGCCGCCTCCGGACCCGCGAAGCCGCTGGAGTCGTCGTCGTTGGTGCGAGTCACGTCGTGGTAAAGGAGGGTGATCATGGGAAGGTCAGTAGGTGTCAGGATGAAAGGTCATTGGTCATTGGGGTGACAGGGCGTGGAGTGTTAGAGCACTTGGAGAGTTGGTTTGCAGTGTTGTAGCCACGCTCGCCAGAGCGTGGAGGGGAGCGAACAACCACCTTCTGGCGAAGGTGGCTACTGA
>JAYVOX010000048.1:0-10349 GCA_043757695.1 Schlesneria sp. | reverse complement strand
GAAGCGGCCAAGGACAAGTTGCAAGAGGCGATGCAGGAGCAGGCCAAAGCCGAAGGCAAGCCCGAAGCGGCCGAGGCGATGGAACTCGCGAACCAGATCGCCGAAGCACAGGTTGCTCAAGACGCGGCCGATGCCGCAGCGCAAGCGGCCGAATCGGGAGAAGGTTCGGAACTGAAGGCCGCGATCAAACAAGAGGAAGTCGCCGAGAAGGCTCAGGCGGCGGCGGAGACTGCGGCCAAGCGACCGGAGGCGGCGAAGGCCAAGGCGGAAGGGAAGCCGGACGCGCTGGCGAAGGCATTGGAACAGGCTCAACAAGCCGCAGCCGAAGCGGCCAAGCAACAGCTCGATGGCAACGACGCGGCGGCGGAAGCGGCGCGCGAAGCGGCCGAAGCGGCACTCGATAAGGCGGCGGAGCTGGCTCAGGCCGAAGCGGCGGTGGCGATGGAAGCGCCTGCCACCGTGAAGCCCGATGCGAAGGCTCAGGCCAAGGCGGCGGATGCGGCTGAGGCGGCTCAAGAGTTGGCGGCGGAAGTGGCTCCCGAAGCGGGGCAAGCATTGGAGCCAGCGGCCAACGCGACCGAGGCGGCGGAGCAAGCCCTCGCCAACAATCCCGAGGCGGCTCCGGCGGCTCAAGCCAAGGCGGCCGAAGCACTGAAGGACGCGGGCAAGAAGCTGGATGAAGCGATCAAGAAGGCGGCGACCGAGCAGGCGAAGGGATTGGCCGAACAAGCCAAGCAAACCGACGCGCTGGCGGATCAAGTTGCGAAGGCGGACCCCGCCGCAGCCGAAGCGATTGACGCGGCATCCGACGCCGCCGAGATGGGAGCCGAGGCGGGCAACTCGCCACAGCAGCTCGAAGCGGCCGCGAACACGGCCGAGATGGCACTCGAACGAGCCGCCGCCGATCTCGCCGCGAAGGAACAAGAAGTGATGCGAGATCAGGCGATCGCCGAGTCCATCGCGAACCTCGCGACCGAACAACAAGCGGCTGCCGAAGCGATCACCGAACAGGGAGCGAAGCTCGAACAGTTGGCGGGTGAAGCGGGCGACATGCCGAGCGCAGCGGAACAGTCGGCCGCACAGAAATTGAACGAGGCTCAGAATGCGTTCGCGGATGCTCAAGAAGCAACAGGGCAGGGAGCGGTCGAACTGTCGGGTCAAACTGAAGTGGCCAACCAACCGCTGCGTGAAGCGCTGGACTTAGCCTCGAATCTTCCGGCGGTCGAGGCGGCGGCTCAGATGCTCGCCGAAGCGTTGGCGGCGGGTGAACCTCTGCCTGAAGGAGCGGCAGAAGGACAACCGATGCCCGCTGATGGTCAGCCCGATGGAACCGGTGAGCCAGTTCCATCAGAAGGGGGGCAACCGGGCGAAGGGCAACCTCAACCGGGACAGCCCGGACAAGGCAAGCCTGCTGCGAATCCGGGGCAACTCGGCACGGGCTTCGTTCCGCAGTCGCCGAAAGTGACCGCGCAGATGATCGCGGGTGAGAAGGCTCAGCAGGCGATGCAACAGGCGCTCAGTCAGGCTCAGTTGCCACTGGCTCAACAGACACCGAACGGCCAGCCCGCTCAACCGGGGCAGCCAAGTCAGCCGCAGAGTCAGGAGGGGCAGCCTCAGCCCGGTCAGCCGAAGGACTCAACGAAACTCGCCAAGCAGGACGGCGGACCGACCACCAACCAAAAGGTGAAAGACGGCAAGATCGAGAAGCAGTCGGAAGGGAGCGACGTTGCCGACAGCAAATCGACAAAGGCTCGCGAGCCGGAAGAGAGTGTGTTGGCGAGACAACTCAAGGACGAACCGTGGTTCGCCAAGCTGCCGCCGGAACTCCGCAAGTCAATCCGCGCCGGAGCCGGTCAGAAATCGCCGCGCGCCTATGAAGAGAAGCTGCGGAAATACTTTGAGAGCGTGGATTGAAGACACTCCACACAACACGGTTTTACTTCGTTAGGCCGCAATCAAAACAGCACAAGATATAGAAAACTGATTTCCTCTGATCTTCACTGAACTGATTTCAATCAGCGGAAATCAGCGTCGATCAGTGTTCCAACCTCTGACCATCAACAACTCAACCTTCGACCATCAACCTTTCGAGACCAACCATGACGACCGAAAATCTTTCCGTTGACGATGTGGCTGCCGTGCAGAAGTGCGAGCAGGCGTACAACAAGCTCCGCGATGAACTGGCCAAGGTGATCGTGGGCCAGAACGAGGTGATCGAGCAGGTGCTGATCGCGGTCTTCTCGCGCGGTCACGCGCTGCTGGAAGGCGTGCCCGGACTGGCGAAGACGCTGCTGGTGAGTTCGCTCGCTCAGGCGTTGCACCTGTCGTTCAAACGCATTCAGTTCACCCCCGACCTGATGCCGAGCGACGTGACCGGGACCGACGTGATTCAGGAGAACATGGAGACTCACAACCGTGAGTACAAGTTTCTGCCCGGTCCTTTGTTCGCGAACATGATCCTCGCGGACGAGATCAACCGAACGCCCCCCAAGACGCAGGCGGCGATGCTCGAAGCGATGCAGGAGCGGCAGGTGTCGGCGGGTGGCAAGATTCACAAGCTGCCCGATCCGTTCTTCGTGCTGGCGACTCAGAATCCGCTCGAACAGGAGGGAACGTATCCGCTGCCCGAAGCCCAGCTCGACCGGTTCCTGCTGCACATTCGCGTCGATTACCCGACGGCGGCCGATGAATGGGAGATCGCCCGCCGCGTGACGACCGGTCAGATGGGAACCATTCAAGCCGTGATGTCCGGCGATGACATCAACGTCTTTCAAAAGCTGGTGCATCGTGTGCCGGTCAGCGATCAGGTGCTGGGCTATGCGCACGCGTTGGTTCGTTCGTCGCGACCGGGTGCTGTCGAAGCTCCCGACTTCGTCAACAAGTGGGTCAACTGGGGTGCGGGCCCGCGCGGCGTGCTGACTCTCGTCACGTGTGCCAAAGCGCGAGCGATCCTCTACGGCCGCTATCACGCCACCGTCGGTGATGTGCAAGCTGTGGCGAAGGGAGCCTTGCGACATCGCATTGCGCCGAACTACGCGGCTCAAGCTGCTGACGTGAATAGCGAGAAACTCATTGGCATGCTGATGGAGAAGACTCCGGCGGACAAGAAGTACGCGCAGCCAGCGTGACTGCTCAAGATCAACGAGAGTAAGAGATCATCCCATGACTGCCTCTGTCCTTTCCCGCTATTTGAACCCTGAAGTACTGAGTCGTGTCGCCGACCGGACTGTGGAGCCGCGCGGGTTGGTGTTGGGCAATCTGGCCGGGGCGCACAAGTCGCCTCTGTCGGGATTTGCCGTTGAGTTTGCCGGGCACCGCGATTACGTGGTCGGCGACGATCCGAAGCACATCGACTGGCGGCTGTACTACAAACGCGATCGGCTCTCGATCAAGCAGTACGAAATGGAGACGAACTTCGTCTGCCATCTGCTGCTCGATGTCAGCGCGTCGATGAGGTACGGAGACGATCAATCACAAAAGTTGCTGTATGCAGCTCAGGCCGCGACGACGTTGGGTTATTCGATCGTGAATCAGAGTGATAAGGTGTCGCTCGCCACGTTTGACGACCGCGTGCGAGGCTACATTCCGCCGAGCAACTCGCTGTCGCAGATTCACCGCATGACGCACCATCTCGATGAACTCGAACCGGTCGAGAAAACGCGGATGGCTGACTGTCTGACCGAGCTGACAGGTCGCATGGGCCGTCGCGAGATCGTGATGATCTTCAGCGACTTCTTCACCGACATGGAGGAACTCGAAGCAGCGCTACAACGGATGCGCTACAACCGCCACGAGGTCGTCCTGTTTCACGTCCTGCATCACCACGAACGGTCGTTCGAGTTTGAGGGGATGGTGAAGTTCCTCGGCCTCGAAGAGGTGAGCGAATACCTGACGCAGACCGAAGACATCCGCCGAGGCTACCTCGACGCCGTGACCCGGTACGAGACGGCACTCGATGACATCTGCCGTCGCAACAGCATCGAGCGAGTCCCCGTCGATACGAGTCTCGATCTGGGCGACGTGCTGGTGCATCACCTCAATCAGCGCAGCCGCGTGCGCGTGCGATAGCCTCGCGCGGATGTTTCGTGACGCAAGCCGGCGGAGTCAAGCAGGTGAATAGCACGGATGGCAGGGCCGGAGCACGGATGAAAGCCGGAGGAATTGCTCTCACGCTGCTTGGACGCATTGGGGTCTGGTGAACTTCACTCATGGCGGGTCGTAGCCGCCGGGATGCCACGGGTGACAGCGGCAGATGCGCAGGAGGCCCTTCGTCGCGCCTCGGACAGCACCGTACTTGTTCACCGCCTGAATGAAGTAGTGGCTGCAGGACGGTTCAAAACGGCAGTGCTTTCCCAGCAGCGGGCCGATGAACAATTGATAGAAGCGCACTCCGCCGATCAGCAACAGGCTCGGCAGCCGGATGACCCAGCGGAGGACGGTCATGGTGCCGCATCCGGTGCTGGCGCGAGTGGAGCGGATGACCTAGGCGGATCGAGTCGCTTCACCAACCGACGGACCAACCCGGCGATGGACGCTCGATACGCAGCCAGTGACGCCTTGTCGGCCGCGAGCGGAACGGCGATCAGATCGAGGCCGATGGGCAGGTGGGATCGTTCGAGTCGAAAGGCTTCACGCAACAGCCGCTTCAACCGATTGCGAACGACCGCGCCGCCGTGCTTCTTGCCGACGCTCAAGCCAATGCGCGTGACGGTCAGATCGTTCCTCGCGACGAAGAGTAGCAGCACGCCATCGGCCCCTTTGCACTTCAGGGCATAGGTTCGCTCATAACCGGCGCTGGATCGCAGATGAGCGATCTTGGGGAATGAAGCGGATGGCATCACGGCGACTCCGCAGCAGGAGGCAACTGCGGTGGTTCGTCGTCGAGCGGTCGTTGCAACTCGGGGAGCGACGATCTCGTGATGCTCGGCTTGGATGGCTTGAGAAACCAGAACGACCGGTCCATTGCCGCGATCTCGGGGTCCGATTTACGAAGCTGCCGTCGCAAGCGGCCTCCCCACAGAATGGTCAACGTGGCGAGGGACAGTCCGGCGATCACGATCCCCGCCAGCGCCGCCAGCCCGATGTACGCCTTCTTTTTTTTCTCCACCTGTTCGGGTGTTAGTTTCAGCAGCGCGGCCTCGGAGGTCGAGGTGTCGGCTTCGTTTGCTGGCGCTGGAATAGGCCGCGGCTGCGGGTCGCCGGCTCGGAGGGGAAGCGAACTGAAGGCCATCATTCCGCAGAAGGCCAGTCTTCTGAAGGCCAGCGCGGCGGGAGGAACGAGGCGAATGGACATCTCAATTTTCCCCGTGTGCGAGACGCTGGTTCAGACGACAACTGGCATTGCCTGAGCTGCAATTGAAGTGATCGCACGTCTCAGGAGCGGCAGTGTGCGTTGTGCGAAGCGGCTGCCGATTTCGCAGTCGCCTATGCTGACCACAAGCCGACGCGCGGCGGAGTCTCGTGTTCGGCCAGTTGTTTGTACAGCGACTTATCCGCGTCGCTGATTGCTTTCGAGACGACGATCTTGACGACGACGAATTGGTCCCCAGCGTGTTGCGTTTGCGAATCGACGACCCCTTTGCCACGTAGCCGCAGCTTCGCACCGCTGGACGTTCCGGGGGGGATCGTGACGACCATCAACCCCTCGGTCAGCGTGGGGACTTCGACCTTCGCGCCGAGGACTGCTTCCGAGGGAGTGATGGGAACATCGACCAGCAGGTTGGAACCTTCTCGCTTGAAATAGGCGTGCGGTTCGATGTCGATTGTCAGCAGGAGATCGCCCGGTGCGCCTCCGCGCGCCGCGGGTGAGCCTTGTCCCGTCAAACGGACAATCTGGCCAGAATTGACGCCCACTGGAACTTTGACGGTGAGCGTTTCCACTTTACCGCCACGGTCGATTCGCACATCGACGGCACCGCCACTGACGGCTGTTTCAAACGAGACACCGACGGTGGCTCGCACGTCCTCGCCGCGCGCGGGTGCTCGCTTGCTCTTGGCTTTCGATCCACCCGGTGCTGCACCGCCGAAGAACTCGCTGAAATCGACGCCTTGGCCGAAGAGGTCGCCGAGATCAATCGGTCCCGCACCGAAGCCGCCTCCTCCCGGAAACGGGCTTGCCCCCGCACCCGCACGTCCCGCTTGCTGTGCGTAGGCGCTGCCGAACCGATCGTACTGTTTGCGTTTGGTGTCGTCGTTGAGGACATCGTAGGCCTCTTGAACCTGCTTGAAGCGTTCGGCGGCAGCGTTGTCGTTGGGCTTCGCATCGGGATGATTTGCGCGCGCGAGTTTGCGGTATGCCTTGCGGACTTCATCGGCAGAGGCACTCTTGGAAATGCCCAGCACCTTGTAGTAATCGAGATCGGCCATCGGCGGAAAACAGTCTGGAGAGAGGATGAGGTGGGAGTTGCGGGGCGGATTCTAAGTACGCCTTTTGCGAGCGACAAGCGGCGCTGATGTCGTAGTCTCATCTACGGCGACTATCGGCCGGGGCGAGGAAGATGGCGAGGCTGGATGATCTCACCGTACATTTCGGGATGGCGGTCGGCGATGCGGTTGACTTCGTTCTTGCCCGCTTGGCGGATCAAGTGTTTGTTGCGAGAGCGAGCGGTATCGATGTCGGCGTAGAGGATGACTTCTTCGATGCCATTGGCTGTGGCGAGAGTCTTGCCGAGTGGATCGCAGATGCGGCTGCGACCGATGAACGGCGTCTCGCGTTCGACGCCGATGCGGTTGACGGCGGCGTAGTAAACGGTGTTCTCCATCGCGCGCGTGTTGGTCGCGTGTTCGGCAGCCATCTCAGCACCGGGCGGCCAATTCGTGGGGAGGACGATCAGGTCGGCACCGAGCAGCGCGAGGCAGCGGGCCGTCTCGGGAAAGCCGCCGTCGTAGCAGATGTTCATCCCGACCTTCACTCCGTCCACGTCATGCACGGCGAGCGGGCGGTCTCCAAAATCGGTGAACATGTCCACCCCGAGAAACGGCAGATGAATCTTGCGATACGACGCGATCAGTCCCCTCGGCCCGACCAGCGCGAGCGCATTGAAGACGCGAGACCCGTCCGCTTCGAGCAGTCCGAACACGACATGCCCGCCCAATTCCGCACACGCTCGAACCATCCGCTGCGTCGCCTCCCCGTCGATTGGCTGCGCATACGGTCGAGCCTCTTCGATGCTCCTGAAGCAATAGCCCGTAACCGCACACTCGGGAAAGACTGTGAGCGAAGCCCCCGCCGCACGCGCCTCCCGTAGCTTCGCAATCATGCGGTCGAGGTTCCCGCTCACGTCCATCAACTGAAAGTCCATCTGCACACCGGCGATCTTCATGGCATTGCTCCTGTTGGGATTCACATTTCGTCGAGAGTTCGAGGCGGACCTTGCGACGCACGGTACTGACATGCCAGGGACCGGCGCATCAATCACGGGCGTGATCGCACTTTTCATCGAGGTGATCCGAATGCGGTCTCTTGTTCTTCATCTACTTCATCCGTACTCCGGCCCTGCCTCCGTGCGATGGATTGCCTTTAGATCAGGTGATCGCACGGATGGCAGGGCCGGAGCACGGATGAAAGCCATTGCTGCCACGCCGATCCTGAGTGGTCCTTTCCGCTGATGAATTGTCGCGTGGTCACGACTGAACGATCTTTAAGACCTCATCCTTCAGTCCCGGAGCGACGGAGAGTCCGTTGCCGGAATAGATCGTGGCGTGGCCGGACCAGTCGAGGAAGTGGCCGCCCGCTTCTTCGATGATGGGGAGGAGGGCGGCGGCGTCCCATGCGTTCATGGCGGGGTCGATCATCACTTCGGCTCGACCGGTGGCGACGAGCATGTGGCCAAAGCAGTCTCCCCAGCCACGAGCAAGCTGGGATGAAGTACAGAGCATTTCAAACGCCTGCTGCTGGCCGGTGGTCAGCCAGCGTGCGGGGTTCGTATGGCAGAACGTGGACTCCGCGAGATTCGTCGCGGAGGAGACTCGTGCACGACGTGGTAGTTCATCGCCGATCTGCCACCATGCGCCGTGACCCTGCGCGGCGTAGACGACTTCTTTGAGAGCGGGGAACCGAACGACGCCGATCACGCAGCGTGACTCGAACTCGACGCCAATGAGTGTGCCGAACAGAGGCACTCCGTGAATGAACGACTTCGTGCCGTCAATCGGGTCGATGATCCAACGGAAGCCCGACGTTCCTTCGACGCTCGGAAACTCTTCACCGAGGATCGCGTCGTTGGGGAAGACTTCCGCGAGACGTGATCGGATCATCAACTCAGCCCCCTTGTCGGCCTCAGTCACCGGGCTGCAGTCCCCTTTGCGTTCCACTTCGAGGTCCGGTGTTTGGTAGTACCGCAGAATGAGAGCGCTGGCTTCCGCAGCGATTTCCAAGGCGAAGTGCAGACGCGGAAGCAGGTCGAGGGAAGCTGCTGGTGAGTGAGGCATGGTGGAGTTTGCTCGGAGTGTGGAGACGTTCGTGGTGCCGTCTTGGTTTAGCGTGAGCCGTAGGCCAAGTGAAGCGTGAGCCGAGCGGCAGAGCGTGCGGGAAGGTTCGTCCATCCGTGACCTCTTGCATCGAATCGGTTAGCTTCCCGTCCCGAACGAACAACCGGCTGGAATCGCCCTTGGTCTTGTCCTCAAAACGTCCGCCTCAAACCATCCGAAGTCTGCGGTAACTTCCGGTATTTGTCGCGCGGTGTTGGCCGACGGACATGGATCGCCGCCCAGACTCAACAGACTTGCTCTCCGAGGTGGACTCGCCGCGATGGCTTCAGAAATTGCTCAACCTGCCATAGACGAAACCGCATCTCCTTCAATCGGACTCGTGCAGACGCAGTACGTGAAACTGTTCGAGCCGCCTCACGTGCTGACGTTGGAGGGCGGACAACGACTCGGCCCGGTGACGGTCGCGTATGAAACCTATGGTGAACTGACTGAGGGCAAAGACAACGCGATCTTTGTCTGTCACGCTTTGACGGGCGATGCTCACGTCGCGGGTTGGCATTCGGCGGAGAGTCGCAAGCCGGGTTGGTGGGACGGATTGGTCGGGCCGGGTAAGGCTCTCGATACGAACAAGTATTTCGTGATTTGCGCAAATGTGCTGGGTGGCTGTCAGGGAACAACGGGCCCGAGCTGTCGCAATCCGGCTACGGGCCAGCCGTATGGATTGTTGTTTCCGTTCATCACGGTCGGCGACATCGTTGAAGTCCACGCGGCCCTCGTGCGGAAGCTGGGAATCGAAACGCTGCTCGGTCTGGTCGGCGGGAGTCTCGGCGGAATGCAGGTTCTCGACTGGGTGGCTCGCTATCCAAAGATGGTTCATGCGGCGGTCTGTCTCGCGTCCGCAGCGAAGTTGTCGGCGCAGGGGATCGCGTTCAATGCCGTCGGACGGCGAGCCATCACCGCCGATCCCGATTTCAAAGACGGCGACTATTACGGAGAAGACGCCTCGAAGTACGGCGATGTCGGGCCACGGTTCGGATTGTCTTTGGCGAGGATGATCGCGCACATCACCTATCTCTCGGAAGCGTCCATTGAACGGAAGTTCGGCCGCGATCTCCAGCACGGCGATCACTTGGAATACAATCTTCAGAAGGAGACCGAGTTCAAGATTGAGAGCTATCTGCACTATCAGGGGAAGCGGTTCATCGAGCGGTTCGATGCCAACAGCTACCTCTACCTGACGCGAGCCATGGACTACTTCGACCTTGCCGTCAAGCACGGTTCGCTCCAGCACGCACTCGGCAAAACGAACGCTCGGTTTCTGATCACGTCGTACCACACGGACTGGCTGTTCCCGTCGATCCAAAGCCGCGAGATCGTGAAGGCCTTGGTCGAGGCCCGCCGTCACGTGACCTATCTGGAGTTGGAAAGCGTCTTCGGGCACGACTCGTTCCTGATCGAGATCAAGCAGCTCGAAGAACTCGTCACGCCGCTCTTGGCGGAGACCTATCGCCGACACCGCGCCGAGTGAGGAGTCGTTCTCGTGCGAGTGTTCTCCACGGCTTGCCTCACTTCTTCTCGCGACCCTGCGGGATGGCCCAACCCGAACGCACTGCCTCGATTGAGAATGGCCTACGTCAAAACCACTCGCCAGCCGATGCTTGCTGCGATCAGCGGCCCTGCCTATCATCCCGCCCCGAGTTCGGGCGTGGTGCGGGATTGAATTGATTGTGCTGCGTTTACCGGTATTCCGCCTCCAAGTCTCAACGGTTGCCAACGACCCAAGCCCTGGTCTGCGGGTCAAACTGACTGTGGGCGATATAGCTGCAAGGAATCTGCGTTGCGCGCCATCATTAGCGACATCCACGCCAACCTCGAAGCGCTCGAAGCGGTCCTCGCCGACATCCGTCAACAGGGGATCA
>JAYVOX010000047.1:0-2795 GCA_043757695.1 Schlesneria sp. | reverse complement strand
GCAACTATTGACTTGACTCATCACTCATGTGAAGCAAATCGTAGCCACGTTCACCAGAACGTGGGTTTTGCAGTTTCCTCCACGTTCTGGTGAACGTGGCTACCACCATGATGAGTCAAGTCCGTAGTTGCCAAAAAAAATGACCGCGAGACTTGGCGGCAAGTCTTGCGGTCACACCAGATCGGTACGTCGCCGCGATGAAAGATATACTTCGCACGGCCCAAAGTGAGACATTTGAATGTAGCCACGTTTCGCCAGAACGTGGTTGTTTGAGCGTCACGCCCGCACTCTGCGCGAGGTGCAGCTACGTCTCACTCCAGCCCGCGCGAGGTATAGGTTCTGTCAGGGTGCCCCAGTGCTGCCGTCGGCGTTACGTGGCAAGGCTTGGCCCTTCAACTCAAATGTGAAGTCGTTCTTGGTCGCACCGGATTTCACGTCGGCGGTGAGTGTTGTTTCCTCGTTGTATTGCCACGGGATCGACTCCACGATCTCTTCGGTTTCGACACCCTCGACGGAGACTTTCTTACCGGTCTTCTTCGGAGCAGAAATGGAAACGCGATTGACACCGACTGGCGGACCATCGGTCTTCGGGAAAGTGAACTTTCCTGCCACAATTTTCGCTTGAACGCGAGTCCCTTTCACTTTCACATCTGGAAAGAACGAAATGGTCCCTTCCGCCAGCGGCTGGCCGTCCACAGAGACCGTTCCGCCCACTTCGGCCCGCTGAAATTCAGCCGGCTTCGAGCAACCGATGGACATCACAATCATGAGGCAAGCAGCGCGACGGAACATGCTAAGGACTCCTTAAATTCTTTTGGGGGGAGACAAACGAACTCACCAAAGTCAGCATCCAAAACCGCATTGGCTCTGTCAACGCGAGGAATCAGGACAGATTCGGTGGCGATGCTTCCGTCAGCCTCATGCTCTGACCCACTTGGCGCAGGCAACTTCATCGGGATGGCCCGTCGGTGACGTGACGACTCCCTCACCGATAATTCATGGCTTGCTACTCGGTCGCGGAGGTGCGTGAGTTTCGTTTGCGATCCTGTTCGGTCAGCCGGATTTTGCGGAGACGGATGATGGAGGGTGTGACTTCGACGTACTCGTCGTCCTCAATGTATTCGAGGGCCATTTCGAGTGACATCTTGCGTGGCGGCTTCAGCGTGACGTTCTCATCGGTGCCCGATGACCGCATGTTGGTCAACTGCTTTTCCTTGATCGGGTTGATAACCATGTCGCTGTCGCGGGAGTTCTCGCCGACGATCATCCCTTCGTAAACGTCATCGCCCGGCGAGACGAAGAAGTCTTTTCCGTCTTGCAGTTTGAACAGCGCGAACGGGACCGCGCGACCTTGTTCCTGCGAGATCAACACGCCGTTGGCGCGGTGAGGGACATCCCCTTCGATCGGTTTGTACTGGTCGAACCGGTGATGAATGATGGCTTCGCCCTTGGTCGCGTTGAGCAACCGGGTGCGGATGCCGATCAGACCGCGCGACGGAATCGAGAACTCGATGTGCGTGAAGCCGGTCGAGCTACCCACGAAGTTGAGGACTTCGCCGCGACGGTTGCCGACCGCTTCCATGACGGGGCCGACACCGGTGGTCGGGACATCAATTTCCAACAGCTCAAATGGCTCACACATCTTGCCGTCAATCAGCTTGCGGATGACGGTCGGTTTGCCGACGGACAACTCGTAGCCTTCGCGGCGCATGCTCTCGATCAGCACGGCCAGATGCAGCACGCCTCGGCCCGAGACTTTGAAGTGCTCCTTGTCACCTGCCTCTTCCACGCGGAGGGCCACATTGGCTTCGAGTTCTCGATTGAGACGGTCGCGAATGTGTCGCGTCGTCAGATACTTGCCGCCCGTTTCTTTGTTGCCTGCGAACGGGGACGAATTGATGGTGAACGACATCGAGATGGTCGGCTCATCCACGCTGATGCGTTCCAGTGCCACTGCGTTGAGCGGATCGGAGACGGTGTCGCCAATTTCGGGCTTGTCCATTCCGGTCAAAGCCACGATGTCACCGGCGGTCCCCTCGGGAACTGGAGTCCGGCCGAGCTTGTCGAAGACTTCGACCGTCACGATTTGCTGAGGTACTTTCGAGCCATCGGCCTTCATCAGCACAACCTTTTGGCCAGCCTTGATCGTTCCACTGACAATGCGACCTGTGGCAATGCGGCCGACGAACTCCGAGTAAGCGAGCGACGTGACCATCATCTGAAACGGGCCGGAGGGGTTGGTCAGCGGCCCCGGAATGCAGCGGACGATCGTGTCGAGCAGCGGCTTGATGTTGTCGGAGGGGATCGTCGGATCGAGCGTCGCATAACCGGCGCGACCACTGGCGAAGACGTAGGGGAAGTCGAGCATCTTGTCGTCAGCACCCAGTTCCACAAACAGATCGAAGGTCTCGGACAGCACGTCCTGCGGGCGCGCATCGTGGCGATCAATCTTGTTCACGACGACAATCGGTTGCAGCCCGATTTCCAACGCCTTTTTAAGGACGAAACGCGTCTGCGGACGAGGTCCTTCAAACGCATCGACGAGGAGCAACACGCCGTCTGCCATGCGCAGCACACGCTCGACCTCACCGCCGAAATCGGAGTGGCCCGGCGTGTCGATGATGTTGATCTTGATGTCGCCGTACATCAGCGCGATGTTCTTGGCGAGGATTGTGATTCCGCGTTCTCGTTCTTGATCGTTCGAGTCGAGGATGCAGTCGCCCTGAAGTTGCGACTCACGAAACTGACCGCTCGACTTAAGCAGACAATCGACCAGCGTGGTCTTGCCATGATCG
>JAYVOX010000046.1:0-2795 GCA_043757695.1 Schlesneria sp. | reverse complement strand
ACCGCTGAAAAGCTCCCGGCCGCGCGTGCCAGGCGAAGACTGACGCGGCTGATGCGGGCAGAGTCACTCGCCGTTCAAAAACTTCCATCGGAGACCTTATAGTTTAAAAAAAAGTCTGTGACCGTCCGTAGTCCGCTCACTTGCGTGGTTGGCCTGAGCGAATTGGGGTGCGCGGTCAGGAACTGAGCTGTAATAATTTTCCAAACTCAGCGACTCGTTTAACCGCATGGTCAACGCCCATGCCGTTAAACGAACTTTTCCAATCGGGATGTGATTGTGACCCTGTTCCTAAAGACCGGCGCATCAACAACTGCCGGGCTTGGGTGAGCCGGGTGCTGTGAGGCCCCGGACTTTTCGACGAAGAACCCGGGTCCTCACGGCACCCGGCTCACCTCGAACTTCAAATTGATGCCGCCAGTTGTTGATACGCCGATCCTAAGTTCACCACCAATGCACGTCAGTCGATCTCGCTCACGTGGGCGAACCCCTGCAACTTTTCGAGTGACGCAATCACGATCTGGCGGACGCGCTCTTTGCTCAGCCCCAACTGCTCGGCAATGTAGCTCAAGCTTTGCCCGTGTGGTTGGCCGTCGAGTCCGAAGCGGGCGGCAATCACGAACCGTTCCCGTTCCGAGAGTTGGATCATCAAACGTTGCACGACTTCCGCGTGATGCGTCACTCGTTGCTCGTCAGTCTCGGGGTGAATTCGTTCGTCCACGAGGCGACTCGCCCAATGTTCGTCTTCGCGTCCGGCAGAGTCGAGTTGTGCTTGGCGTCGTTTCAAAAAACGGTACATCTGATTGCGGACGGCCCACGTCGCATAGGTACTGAAGCGATTGCCGAGGCTGATGTCGAACAACTCGACCGACCGGATCAGCGGCATTGTCCCCTCACTGATAAGCTCCGACATCTGATCCAACGCCCCGGCCAGCTTCAGGGCGGATAGCTTTTTTGACAGGGCCACCACGAGTCGCAGGTTACTCTGCACGATGCGGTTTCTGACGGCGGTGGCCTCGCGTAAAACCGACTCGATCCGTTCGAGGAGCGTTTCATCGGGTTGGTTCAAACTCAACCGCTGGCGATTCTGTTCCGCTTGCCACTTCAGCCAGTTCATTTGCGTGAAGAGAAAGACCTCTTGCTCAATGGTGAGCAGCGGCGACTGAACCATTGCGGCGACGAAGGCCAAGCCGGGTTCGAGCTTCGTCGCGTACTGCGTATGATCGAGCGAGCCGGGTCGCAACGCCGACAACTTCGCGACGGGATCGGTCTCGTGAAAGAGCGGGTGATCGACGAACGTGATCTCACGCTCGACCCAGTCTCGCACGCGAGCCAACAACTGCGGCGAAGGGCGTGGAGCGAGTTGCGACTCAGCTCGGCGAGTGACTCGGGGTTGAGTCGCTGCTGGACTTTGAACGGCGGTGTTTGTCGCAGTCGAATTTCGAGAAGCGGCCTCGGTTCGACCCTTCCTGCGACACGATACAGTCGGCCTGCGTGCGGCCTGACGACAAGTTGTGGTCATCCTGTTTCCTCCTGAGAATCCGTAGCCGTTGCGGAACGGCCATTGTTGTTCAAACCCCAGACCGCAGACGATTGTTGATGATTAACCGATTGCTGAAAACTTCTCGCGATTGCCGTTCGCGCCAAACGCGGCCTATCATCGTGACCAAGACTTGACTGACAGAGACAGAAATTTTGAAAACGGCGTCTGCTCGCCAAATGACCAGTGGCGAATGACCAATGACCTCCCTTCAACACAGGTTCCTTCCATGACCACCACCCCTTCCTCCAACAACGACTCCTCCCCTTCTCGACGAGACTTTCTGACCACCGCCGGAGCCGCCGCCATGACTCTTGCCTCTGGGCCGTTGATTGAAGCGCCGTTTGTTCATGCTGATGACAAGTCCGGGACCAAGCTGCCGGTGGTCGGCGTCGAGGGACACAAGTACTCGTGTCATCACGGCTGGGGGCAATTGCCCGATCACATCAAGTGGCAAGAAACGCATGGTGTCGCGGTCGATGCGGTCGGTTTGGTCTACATCACGCATCGTGCTCCGAAAGATGTCGATACGATCGCGGTGTTTGCTCCCTCGGGTAAGTTCATCCGCTCGTGGGGCAAAGAGTATTCGGGAGGCGGTCACGGCATCGACATTCGCAAGGAGGGCAAGGAAGAGTTCCTGTATCTCACGTGGACGAGACCACAGAGCAAAGTCACCAAGATGACGCTGACCGGTGAGAAGGTCTGGGAGATGCAGCAGCCGACCGCCAGTGGCAAGTACACCGACGCCAGCCAGTTCAATCCGACGAACATCGCCTTCGCGCCGAACGGCGGGTTCTATGTGGCCGACGGGTACGGCGCGAACTACATCCATCAGTACGATCGCGACGCGAATTATGTCCGCACATTCGGTGGGCCGGGGACCGAGGCGGGACAGTTCAAGACGCCGCACGGCATCTGGCTGGATGATCGACCGGGACGCGACGTGGCACTCGTCGTGGCGGATCGCGCGAATGCCCGTCTGCAATACTTCTCGCTCGAAGGAGTGCCGCAACCGGACAAGATGGTCAACGGCGTGATGAGCTATCCGGCCCACTTTGACACACGCGGAACGGATCTGCTCGCCCCTGATCTCCACGCTCGCGTCACGATCCTGGACAAGCACAACAAGCTGATCACTCACTTGGGTTACGACGCCGATTGGACCAAGCAGGTGCTGGAAGGCTTCAAAATGCGGACTCAGCCCGAGCGTTGGGTGGCTGGACGTTTCATCCATCCTCACGACGCCTGCTTCGACAAG
>JAYVOX010000045.1:0-10359 GCA_043757695.1 Schlesneria sp. | reverse complement strand
GTTCCGTCGGCACGCGGTCGATGAAAGTCGGCACGCAGTGAGTCACCCAAGTGAACGTATCGCGCGTCGAGCAGGTGCGAATGTCCGATGAAGAGCGGCTCGATGCGACGCAGGTCTCGCCACGGAATGAGGAACTCGCCGAGCCACGGATGGGCGACGTGGAGTTCGGTGGGACTCGTCGAACGGATCGTGAGTCGCAGCCGATCTGCGACCAGTTGCGGGCGATCGACGAACGGCTGCCAATCGAGTCGCGCCACCAAGCCGACGGGTGACTTCGCGTGTGCTTGCGATGACACTCTTCGCGTGGCCGGTACTCGTACCGGCTGTTCGCTGCGGTGCAGGCTGATCGTGGCGATCCGGGACCACGGCAGCTCCAACTTCGCCAATCCCGCGATCTCATTGAGCGAAATGCCGTGCGGTTCTAGGCGGTTGATCCGGCCGAAGTATTCGTCGCCCGAGTGTGTGACGGCGACATCGTGTTCCTCGCCTGAGTCCACTGCGATGGCGGGCTGATCCTCGTGGAGTTGGCTGACGAGCAGGTCATCGATCCACAGGTTGTCGGTCGCGGTGATGCGGATCGAACGGAGCGGCCCGTCGATGCCGGGACTCGCTGCGAGCAACGATGCGTCTACAAAACAGAGCACGCGCTGCGGCGAGAAGACCGCCGTCACGCAGTGCCAGCCGGGACGAAGTTCGACCGCTTGCGTGGTCCCACTTGCGGCGCGTTGCGGTTGTTCGGCAACGGTCAGTCGCGCGTCATCGAGTTTCAGCGCGAACGTGTTGGCGGCGTGAGGCCGGTCGAAGTCGAAGCACATGCTTCCGACAACACGCGCGCTTTCGGCCGCGTTGGCCTGATTGGAAACGGCGTTCGGCAGACTTCCGAAGTCTCGGCCAGCCATGTCTCGTGCGGTGCGGAACCAGAACTGAACGCGAACGCTCTTCGTGGCGACGTGGCGGGTCACAATCAGCGGTCCGGTTGCGGACGAGAGTTTGAGCGAGCGTGTCCCACTCGCGGCATGATCTGTGTCGATGCTCGCGCGGGAATAAGTTGTCTCGGCGACAGGATCGCTCAACGCGGAATCGGTCTCAAATGATTCCGCGATCAGCTCGGATTCCCCCGGCGGGATTGTGATCGCGGCGAGGCAGGTTTGAGGGACCGAGACCACGTGCCCGCCAGCTAGGCGCAGGCTGACTGAGTCGGCTCCCCACTGAAGTAACTCGGCGGACACACGGTCGCCCCCGACAAATACAAACTGGCGGAGAGGCCGGTGCGAACGGCAGACTCGCGACCGACGCGGCAGGTCGAGCGGACGGGCGAGAGCGAGTTGTTCGCCTCGCGAAATGATCGGCGTCACAACCCGATCCCATACGAAGCGACCGGGCGAAACGAACGTCGTCTGCTGAGACGTACCGATCATTGCGGGAGGAGATCCCTCAGCCAGCGCGACATCCGTCACCAGCCCAACGAGCAGCCCGACACAGACGAAAAACAGAAGCAACACGTAGAGACAACGAGTTCGTAGCGGGACAACGATTGCTCGTCGCAGATCGAATTGTCGCTGATACCGCTGCACTCGCACGATTCCCTATTGTTGAAGGTTGAGGGCCGGAGGTGGCGGGAGTCTGAGAGAATCGCTCGGCATGGTCAACGCGCGCGTGGGGAAGTGGATGTGGGTAGAAAGAGTGAAGAGGGCTGGTGTTGGATTGAGCGTGAGCGGAGGTCTGTCAGACTGAGGTGCCGTCGCCAAGGGGGACCGCAGCAGCGGGACGAGTCCGAACGATTGTTCGGCAAGGTAGCCCTGTCGCTCCGCGACAGGTAGCGAGATCGCAGATGAGACGTTGGGTCGGGGGTGATGCCGACTCGTCATTGAACACTCACTCCGCGACGCGCTTCCTGTCGCGGAGCGACAGGGCTACTTTGCCGTAGAGGCTTCCGGACTCGCCACGCTGCCGGGGAGGGCTACACCTTGGCGACGACACCCGGTCAGACTGTCGCCCAGTTGGAGGGCCTGCTTACAATCCCGCCCTGTCGTAGGATGGGCACTCTTGCCCGTCCGGATTTCAACGGAACGTCGCTGATCGTGAACATCATTGATCGACCGGAAGTTGTTCGGCAAGAAGGGTGAGGACGGGCAAGAGTGCCCATCCGACAAATCAAAAGGTTAGTTTCTCGGCTGCTGTTAATCACGGGCCGAGTGCAGGATGAGATTGCTCATGATTCGAGTGCTGGCGTTGATGGTGGGTGTGCTGGGACTGGTGACGGCGGCAGTCGTGCCGTTGCGGGGCGAGGCCTTGCCCGAGGTGAAGTCACGTCTGCTGAGTGATGTCAAATACTTGGCGTCCGATGAGCTGGAAGGACGCGGGCCGGGGACCACCGGGATCAACCTCGCCGCGAAGTTCATCGAAGAACAGTTCGCGAAAGCGGGCCTCGCCGTGGATCGCGTCGCGGGGGGATCGCTCCAAAAATTTGAACTGACGACCGGCGCGAAGCTGACCGAACCGAACTCATTGCAACTCCTCGGGCCGAACGGTGAGACGATCAACTTGAAGCTAGGTGAGGACTGCGAGGCGTGTTCATTCAGCGGGTCGGGGTTATTCGATGCGGAGGTCGTCTTCTGCGGGTATGGGATCGAAGCGAAGGACGAGTCTTACGATGACTTCGCGGGACTCGACGTGACGGGGAAAGTGGTCGTGATGTTACGGCGGACTCCTCGTCAAGCGGACGTGAAGGCGGCGCATGCGTTTGCCAGTCACGCGGACCTGCGGTCGAAGATGTCGCACGCGGCGGCGAAGAAAGCGGCGGCGGTGCTGTTCGTCAACGATGTTTACTCGGGGCGCAAGTCGGTCGAAAAACGACGCGACGATTTGGCGAAGGCGAGCGAAAAGGTGGTGTCGAACGCTGAAGAGTTCGTTGCGGTGGACGCGGCCAACGTCGAAAAGACAACGAGCGCTCGCAATGAACTGACAGCGGCGGTCAATCAACTCAAGTCGGTCAAAGCGGCGGGAGCCTCGCCCAACGATGACGCTCTGATGAAGTTCGGTTACGCGGGACACGGCGACAACAAACCGGTGCCACCCGCGTTTCACATCACGCAGAAGTTGGCCAGCACTTTGTTCAGCGCGATCGGCGTCGAGCAGGAAAAGCTCGAACAGCAGATTGATGCGGACTTGAAGCCGCGTTCGGCACTCATCCCCGGTTGGCAGGCGCGCGGCGCGTTGACGATGGAGAAGGTCAAGACCGAGGTCTTCAACGTGATCGGAGTCATCGACGGCGAAGGGCCGCTCGCCGACGAGACTGTTGTCATCGGCGCACACTACGATCACGTCGGACGCGGCGGATCGGCGTCACTCGCCATCGGATCGACCGAGATTCACAACGGAGCCGACGACAACGCGTCGGGGACAATTTCGCTCATCGAGCTGGCCCGCCGTTTCGGGGAGGCCGCCAAAACCAAGAAGCCCGCGCGGCGGATGGTCTTCATGGCGTTTACCGGTGAGGAACTCGGGTTGCTCGGTTCGGCACGCTACTGCAAGGAGCCGGTCTTTCCGCTGGAGCAGACGATTGCGATGTTCAACATGGACATGGTCGGACGGTTGAAGGACGACCAGAAACTGATCGTCTATGGCACCGGCACCAGTGCGCGCTGGGAGCCGTTGCTCAAAGAACACAACGGCGAAGGGAACTTCCACCTGATCTTCAAACCCGAAGGCTTCGGCCCGAGCGACCATTCGTCGTTCTATGCCAAGAAGATTCCCGTGCTGCACTTCTTCACGGGTGAGCATCCCGACTATCACAAGCCGACCGACGATTGGGAGAAGCTGAACATCGACGGCGTGGCGCGCGTGACTGACCTGATCGAGAAGTTGGTCTCGACCACCGTCGCCAATCCAGACAAGCCGGAGTACGTCGAGGTGAAGGGAGCGGCCACGATGAATCGCGGCGGCAACCGGCCCTACTTCGGTTCGATCCCCGAGTTCGGCAATGAAGAGCCGGGCTACTCGATCAGCGGCGCGGCTTCCGGGAGTCCGGCTGACAAAGGGGGCTTGAAAGGGGGAGACAGGATCATCAAATTGGGTGGCCATGCGGTGACGAATCTCGACGATTTCGATGCGGCTTTGAGAAAGTTCAAGCCGGGCGATGATGTGGAAGTGGTGGTGGTTCGCGACAAAAAAGAAGTGGCGTTAAAGGTGAAGCTCGACCCGGCGAAGTGAATGTGCGGAATGGGTCCGTGCCAGTGAGAGGTGACGCATGAACACGGTTGAGAATGGAAACGTGGTCGGGGTGAATCTGGCCAGTCTCGTAGGGTGCGTGCAGACTTCGGAACGCACCTTCGTCGCAGTGCGAAGTGGCAATCTGGTCTCGCGCGTTGCCGCGACCCGAGGTGGTGTGTTCCGAAGACTCCACACACCCTACCGAATGCTCGTGCTGGTGGCGTTGAGTATTGTGTTGTCCGGTTGTGGTGGTTCACCGCCACCGACGAAAGCCAAGGCCGCTGTCAAACCGGTGGTTGCGGTTCCCGCTCCTCCTGCCAATCCTCCAGCAGCCAGAAATGAAGCCTCGCGTCCCGGTGGCCGCAGGCCAGTCGTGACTGACAAGGGGAATGGTCTGCCGCCGGGAACCAATCCAAACAACGTGTTCGTTGTGGGTGAGATTGGAACGCCGATGGATGTCTCGGCCCCGCTCCGCGTGCGCCCCGAAGAGGTGTTCGCCGTGGTGAGCGGGGATCGCGGTTACGATGCTTCACGCATGGTCGTCGGGGGTGTACCGCGCCCGGCCAAGCAAGGCTCGCCGCGATCAGGTTTCACGCTGCCGAAGGGGTTCGTAGCGATCACCGCAGCGGGCTATTCTGAAGCGGGCATGCCACTCCGCATTCAGTGCGAGAAGTCGGTCACGACGATGGCTCTCGTCCCGGCGGGCGTCGTGAGAATGGGGAGCAACGAGGGACCGGCCGAGTGTCAGCCGGAGTTCTCCGTCAATTTGGACGCCTTCTATCTGGACGTATTTGAGGTGACGGTCGGCGACTTCGAGAAGTACCGGCTCGACCAGAAAGAGAACAAGAAACCGATTCCTCCCATTTCCAATGCCACCGCGTCACCGACGACGCCCGTGCTGGGTGTTCCGTGGGGGATGGCGGGTGGCTACGCGCGGTGGCTCGGCATGGAGTTGCCGACCGAAGCGGAGTTTGAGAAGGCGGCTCGGGGGCCGGAAAGCTTCAGAACGCCGTGGGGAGATGGTCGCGCCGTGTGGTCGATGGCCCGCACGCCTGAGACCGTGTCAGTCGTGGGAGCCTATGCCAACGACAAGAGTCCTTACGGAATCTACGACTTGGCGGGCAATGCGAAGGAATGGTGTTCCGACTTCTACTCGGAGAATTCTCACCGCGATGCCCTCGCCTCGAGCAACCAGACACCCCGCAACTGGGCCGGCCCGAAGAAGTCGTCGAGCGGCAACAACCTGCGCGTGGTCAAAGGAGGCGCGTCTGATTGGTCGGCCTGGCGTCGCCAAGGCCGCGACATCGGCAAAGGCTTCAACGATGTTGGCTTTCGTTGTGCGTTGAAGGTGACTGTCCCGGAAGGGAAGTGACGAAGAGTGTCATTGGTCATTTGCCATCGGTCATTGGGGAGCGACAACGCATCCAGTTCATTGCTCAAGGCCCTCATTCCCTCGCCGCCCAACGCTGGAGTTCCCCCGTCTCATTGGCTATCGTGCCCGCCGGTTTCGACCACCTCTTTTTTGCCACAGACACAAAGCTGAACCATGCTGACCAAGAAGCCGCAAACGCACAAACAACAGGCCATTTCGGGAGTCAGTCCCAACTACGAATCGATCGTGGAAGAGCTGTATCCGTCCATCGCCGCGACCGGGATTGGCCAAGCTCTCAACGCTCTCTATGAGTCCCTGCCCGTTCGCATTTGGGGGATCAAGCTGTCGCATGCGTTCGCGCTGCCGACGGCACCGCTGGGAATGTTGGTCTATCTCGCGATGAAAGTTTTGGGCGAACGTTATGTCGTCACGAACCGGTCAGTGAAACGCGTCGCATCGCTCGGCTTCAAGCTCTTGGAGTCGGTCCCGATGGCGCAGATCGCCGATGTGTCGATCGACCCCGATTCGCGTCAGGCGTTCTACAAGACGGGCGATGTCCGCCTGACGAATGCCAATGGCGACACACTGCTATTGCTGCGTGGCGTCCCCTACCCCGAGCGATTCCAGCAGGTAATCAATGAGACTCGCACTGCCAAAAGCCAAACGGCAGCCGCACTGGCCACGATCAACGCCCGGCATTAGCCGCCATCCGTGCAATTCAACTGACAGCCCGATTGAATTCGCCATTCGCACCTTGCTTCATCCGTGCCCCGGCCCTGCCATCCGTGCGATTGACCGGATTTGATCGCACGGATGGCAGGGCCGGAGCACGGATGAAGAGTCGAACTCACAAGTTGTGGTGTCGCGATTCAACGGGGAACAAGACGGGGCTGGAAGTGTTGGTGAAGATGTTTCCGGTGGATTTGATGTCTGGAGGCCCGGCTGTTTGTTCTGACGGGCCTTTCGTTTGAGAGAGTCTTTTCGATGACCACGACCATTACCGGCCTGACCGTGCGCGACATTCGCTTTCCCACGTCGCAGACGCTCGATGGTTCGGACGCGATGAATCCCGATCCCGATTACTCGGCGGCGTATGTCGTGCTACACACCGACCATGCCGACGGACTGGCCGGGCACGGGATGACGTTCACGATTGGTCGCGGCAACGAAATCTGCTGTCTCGCGATTGAAGCGCTCGCGCCGCTCGTAGTCGGTCGCACGCTGGAGTCCTTCACCGCCGACATGGCCGGCTTCTGGAGGCACATCACTGGCGACAGCCAACTTCGCTGGATCGGTCCCGAAAAGGGGGCCATCCATCTCGCGACGGCCGCCGTGGTGAATGCCGTCTGGGATCTGTGGGCGAAGGTTGTCCGCAAGCCGCTGTGGAGACTCGTGGCCGATCTGACTCCCGAACAGTTTGTCGGCTGCGTCGATTTTCGATACCTCACCGATGTCATCACGCCGGACGGGGCCGTTGAACTGTTGAAGCGAATCGAACCGACCAAGGCCGAGCGGATCGCACTGCTCGAACGAGACGGCTATCCCGCCTACACGACTTCGGCCGGATGGCTCGGCTACGACGACGACAAGCTGCGAGAGCTTTGTCGCGACTGTCTGGCTCAGGGTTGGAACGTCTTCAAAATCAAAGTCGGCCGCGATCTTCAGGACGACATCCGTCGCTGTCGCATCCTGCGCGAAGAGATCGGCTGGGACCGCCGCCTGATGATGGATGCCAATCAGGTTTGGGATGTGCCTCAAGCCATCGAGTGGATGGCTGCGCTGGCGGAATTCAAACCGTGGTTCATCGAAGAGCCAACCGCTCCGGATGATGTCCTCGGTCACGCGGCCATCGCGCGGGCCGTGGCACCAATTCAAGTCGCCACGGGCGAGCACTGCGCGAACCGCATCCTGTTCAAACAGTTTTTGCAGGCGCAGGCGATCGGCGTCTGTCAGATCGATAGCTGTCGAGTCGGCGGCGTGAACGAAGTCTTGGCCATACTCCTCCTCGCCGCGAAGTTCGGTGTGCCCGTCTGTCCGCACGCGGGCGGAGTCGGGCTGTGCGAGTACGTGCAGCATCTCGCCATGATCGACTTCATCTGCGTGAGCGGTTCGTTGGAGAACCGCCTCTGCGAATACGCGGGCCACTTGCACGAGCACTTCCTCGATCCGGTGACGATGCGCAACGGGCACTACCTGCCGCCAACGGCTCCAGGCTATAGCATCACGATGAAGCCGGAGTCGCTGGAGGAGTATGAGTTTCAAAATCGAATCTAAGGTAGCCCTGTCGCTCCGCGACAGGAGGCGTGATGCTCGATAGGTGAGCTGATTAGAGTTCCGTGTCATTACGCGATCTCGCTTCCTGTCGCGGAGCGACAGGGCTACCTTGCGGAGACCACATCATGCGACGAGTCAACACCGGTGGCGGCTGGCCTGCGATGCTCTACACGTGGCGCAAGGCGCGCGAGGTCGGCGGGGTGTGGAAGCTGTGGAAGGCGATGCGGTCCAAGAATGCCTGCAAGACGTGCGCGGTCGGCATGGGCGGGCAGCAGGGAGGCATGGTCAACGAACGGGGCGTGTTTCCCGAGGTCTGCAAGAAGTCGCTCCAGGCGATGGTCGCCGACATGCAGGGAGCGATCACGCCTGAGTTTTTCAAAACGTACTCGGTCGCGCAGCTTCAGTCGTTCTCACCGAGAGAACTCGAAACGAGCGGCCGGTTGACGCAGCCGATGCTGCATCGCAAGGGCGAGAACTACTATCAGCCGATCTCGTGGGACGAGGCGTTTGCCAAAATCATCGGCAAGTTGAAGGCGATCACTCCCAACGAGACCTTCTGGTACTTCAGCGGTCGCAGCTCAAACGAAGCCGGTTTTCTGCTGCAAGTCTTCGCCCGCGTCTTCGGCACGAACAACGTCAACAACTGCAGCTTCTATTGCCATCAGGCGAGCGGTGTCGGGCTGAACAGTGTCCTCGGAACGGGGACGGCCACACTGGTCTTGGAGGATGTCGATCACGCGGACCTCGTGTTCATCATCGGCGGCAATCCGGCGAGCAACCATCCGCGACTGATGTCCACGCTGAAGCACATTCGCCGGAAAGGTGGCCACGTCGTCGTCATCAACCCGATCGTCGAAACGGGACTCGTCAACTTCAGCGTGCCGAGCGATCCGTTCAGCCTGTTGTTCGGGACGAAGATCGCGTCGCTCTATGTGCAGCCTCACATCGGCGGTGATCTCGCGCTGCTGACGGGCGTGGCGAAGCGGATCGTGGAGATGAACGCTCACGACGAGAAGTTTCTCACGCAATACTGCGATCACTGGCCGGAGCTGAAGGCGAATCTGGCGGATCAGGATTGGGACGACATCTACCGCAAGGCGGGAGTCGGCGCGGAGGCGATCCAGGCGATTGCCACTCGTTACGCGGCGGCCGAGAACGTCGTCTTCACCTGGACGATGGGGATCACGCATCACACGTATGGCGTTGAGAACGTCGAAGCCATCGCCAACCTCGCACTGCTGCGCGGGATGGTCGGTCGCCCCAACGCGGGACTGCTGCCGATTCGCGGTCACTCGAACGTGCAGGGGATCGGCTCGATGGGCGTGACTCCACAACTGAAGGAGGCCATTTTTGAGCGGCTGCAATCGGAGTACGGCCTGCAACTCCCCACGACGGCGGGCCTCGACACGCTGGCCTGCATCGAGGCCGCCGCACGGAAGGAGTTGAAGTTCGGGTTCTGCCTCGGTGGGAACCTGTATGGATCGAACCCCGACGCCACGTTCGCCAAACATTCGATGGAGCAGTTGGAGATGTTCGTGTACCTCAACACGACGCTGAACACCGGCCACGCGCATGGCCTCGCCGACGAGACGATCCTCCTGCCGGTGCTGGCTCGCGACGAGGAACCGCAGGCGACGACGCAGGAGTCGATGTTCAACTACATCCGGCTGAGTGACGGCGGCCCGGCGCGGCACGCGGGGACGAAGAGCGAGATCGAAATCATCGCCCGCATCGCCAGCGGCATCCTGGGAAACGCGGGGCCGATCGACTGGCAGTCGATGCAGGACACGAACCGCATCCGCGAAGCGATCGCCAAAGTCGTACCGGGCTTCGACGAGATCAAGGACATCGGTGAGACGAAGAAAGAATTCCAACTGGCGGGCCGCACGTTCTACACGCCGCAGTTCCCGACGAAAACGGGCCGCGCGCAATTGCGAACTCACTCGCTTCCCGAGTTGGCGGGCGGTCCGAACGAACTGCGGCTGATGACAATTCGCAGCGAAGGCCAATTCAACACGGTCGTCTATGAAGAGTACGACCTCTATCGCGGCATCGACTCGCGCCACGTGATCCTGCTCCATCCCGCCGACCTGTCGCGTTTCAACCTGCACTCCGGCCAGCCGATCACCGTCCGCAGCAAGACGGGCGAGATGCACGGCGTGATCGCGACGGCGTTCGAGAAAATCCGGGCGGGCAACGCGGCGATGTACTATCCCGAATGCAACGTCCTCGTCCCGAGATCCTCCGATCCCCGCTCACGCACTCCCGCATTCAAGATGATCCCGATCACGGTGGTCGCTGAGCGCGAGATGCGTCTGGCTGCGAGTCGGTGAACCGGACGACCTCGAAGGACGGTCACGAGAACCGATCCTCCGGCATTGTCTTTCATCCGTACGTTACACCTCGCACGGTGGACATTGCGACATTTGGTGAGCCGCATGCCGTGAGGCTGCGGGTGCTTCGACACCGCCAGAAACCCGTGGCCTCACGGCACACGGCTC
>JAYVOX010000044.1:0-2800 GCA_043757695.1 Schlesneria sp. | reverse complement strand
CGCTTAATTTTGGGGTAGCCATGTTCGCCAGAACGTGGGAATCCCGCACTCTGGCGAGTGCAGCTACCCGATTATTTAGCGTGGCGGACGCACTAGAGCGGGTTCTTACCGGTTTGCTTCCGCGTCTTGCAAGCCGCGAGAGTCGGCACCAGAATCCAAGTGAGTTTCAAAAAAGTGCCTGCTTCCGATTGCCCCGTTTTCCGACAACACGGTTTGAGGCAGCTCTACGAAAGGTCGGTTCATGTTAAGAGTAATCGAAGTGAGCGGCGTGCGGTTTCGAGTGGCCGATGAGGGACACGGCCCGGCGATGTTGTTCGTTCACGGATTTCCGCTCGATCACACCATGTGGCGGGCGCAGATCGACGAGTTCTCGAAAACGCATCGCGTCATCGCGCCGGACCTGCGCGGGTTTGGAGGGACCGACGGTGCGCTGTACTCCGTCTCGATGGAGCAGTTCGCCGACGATCTGGCCGGGTTGCTCGACGCCCTCGCGGTCGAGGGGCCGGTCGTCTTCTGCGGCCTGTCGATGGGCGGCTACATTGCGTGGCAGTTCGTGCAGCGGCATCCGGCTCGCGTCGCAAAGCTGATCGTCTGCGACACGCGCGCGGCGGCCGACTCACCCGAGGCGGCGGCCAATCGCCTGAAGATGGCCGACATCGTGTTGAAGGAAGGCCCGGAAGTCGTCGCGTGGGGGATGATGCCCAAGCTGTTCGCTCAATGCTCGTCCGAGCACTGCCCCGCCGCGATCGCCTCCGTCCGACAGATGGTGATGAACTCGAACCCGATCGCCATCGCAGCCGCTCACCGAGGCATGTCCGTCCGCCCCGATATGACTTCACTCCTGCCGACGCTTCGCCTCCCGACCCTCGTGATCTGCGGCGAGCACGACGTGATCTCACCCCCGGCCGAAATGCAGGTCGTCGCCGACGCCATCCCCAACGCCCAGTTCGCCCTCATCCCCAATGCCGGCCACATGGCCCCGATGGAACAGCCCGAGGCGGTCAACCACGCAATCCGGCGATTCCTTGGGGAATGACGGTCTTGCCGCGCTACTGTAGGCTTGTCGCTCCGCCGACAAGCATTCCCGTCGGCGGAGCGACGGGACTACGGTAACTCGCGCAATCCGACGATGCGTTTTCGCCCGTGCAATTGTATTCTTCGACTTGGAGGCTACTCATGATTGCCATGCCAAAAGAGCTTCACGACGCGGTTCGCTCCCAAGATGAGCCGGTTCGATTGACCGATCTCGAAACGGCGACCGAGTACGTCGTGGTCCGAGCCGATCTTTTCGACCGTCTGAAAGGTTTCGTCTTCACCGACGAGCCGCTCTCCGCTGACGAACAGCAGGCTCTCCTCGTGCGAGCGGGCTGGGACGACCCCGCGATGGACATCTACAACGACCTCGATCCGCGCAGGCAGCCATGAAGGTGCAACGAGGCGACGTGGTGCTGGTGGACTTTCCCTACAGCGACCGCACCGGCAGCAAGGTTCGTCCGGCGCTGGTCGTGCAGTCGGACACTTGGAATCAGCCTCTGGACGACACCATTCTCGCGATGGTCTCCAGCAGCAATCGCCGTCGCGTCGGTGCGGCAACTCAGCACCCAATCGCGGCGTCGTCGCCCGTCGCACAGGGAGCGGGCCTGCGCATGGACTCAGTCATCCAGTGCGAGAACTTGGTGACCTACGACCAGGCTCTGATCCTGCGTGTACTCGGACGGCTGCCGGTTTCAGAGATAAAGCACATCGACGAATGCCTGAAAGCTATGCTGGCGATTCAGTGAACCGGCTGAGTGGCTGGGGTCGAGTCTTCGAGCCCCCAGCGTTGCGCCGGTGATCTCACCCTGCTGGGGGCGGTCGAAGACGCCCGACCCCAGCCACCCCGCCGTGACTTGGAACAGATGATGAAAAACCCTTACGGCCTGAAGAACGGTCAGTTCGTGTGTGTTGACGAAGTGGAGCGTGGGCTCGCGTGCGGCTGCACATGCCCTGGTTGTGGTAACCGGCTTGAAGCGCACAAAGGCGAACAAAGGCAATACTTCCAACATGACGGTGGCGGTGAATGCAGTCATGCATACCAAACTGCGCTTCACATGCTCGCAAAACAGTTACTTCTGGAAGAGAAGAGGTTGCTCTTGCCACCACTTTCGATAATCCCAAGCTCATCACTTGGAAAATTATCTTGGCGCAAAAGATTTGGGCGGACAATTGTTAAACGCAACACGATCGTCGTTGCTGACGATGTGCTCTTAGAAAAGAAACTGGGTGACATCATTCCTGATGTAGTCTTCCGCGTTGGAAGCCACGACTTGATGATTGAGATTTACGTTACTCACAAGGTCGATGATGAGAAGGAAAAAAAGATCAAGCAACAACTTGACATTGAAACCATTGAATTTGACCTTAGCCATATCGATCGGACCATTACAAAGGATGATCTCAGAAAAATATTGATGACGAGAGAATTTCAAGACGGGCATGGCTACTGGATTCACCACAGAGGAATCAGCAAAGCCCAAGAGGCTTTGGACGTAGAATTCAAGGCACAACTTCCAAGGCTGCAAGCCGAAGAAGACCGCTGGTTGGCTTCAAAAAGGCAGGCATTGCAAAAGAAGCTGGACATTGAGGCGCATGAGAGGCAAAAAAAGCTGGACGTTGAATCGCATGAAAAATGGGAGGAACAAAAGAAGTTGGACGACGAAAAGCAACGGAAGGATAGTCTTTTTTGATCGCGTCTCTGCGTTCAGCAGTGGCGTCGCCCCGCTCGAAACAACCATGACCATGTCACTGCCTTGGGGATGCG
>JAYVOX010000043.1:0-10395 GCA_043757695.1 Schlesneria sp. | reverse complement strand
GTCGTAGGATGGACGCCTCGTCCGTCCGTCACTACCAGCGGCGACTCGGACGGACGAGGCGTCCATCCTACGGGTAAATCTTTTCTTGCCGCTCGCCTTAGACCTCGCACGGTCAGAAGTGAGACATTTGCGAGCGGTGGACGTAGTCCTCCGGCTCTTGGGGTGAAGAACCGGAGGACTTATGTCCACCGCTCGGAAAGACTCAGTTTGGACTGTGCGAGATGCCGTGCGAGATATAGACGAGAAACAGCGAGGAGCCAATTTATGTTGAGCATTGGCCAGATGCGGACGCGGGATTGTCGAGGGTGGACTCGGCGCGAGTTGATGCGCGCGGGGATGTTGTCGGCGGTCGGTGTGAGCTTGGCCGATGTCTTGCGATGTGAGGCGGCTGAACCGGTGGGGCGGTTGGGTGAGTCACGGCAACAGGCTCCGGGGCCGGAGGCGATCGGGACGCGGAAGGCTCCCGCCAAGTCGGTGATTTTATTGTGGCTGTGGGGTGGGCCGAGTCACCTCGATTCGTTCGATATGAAGCCCAAAGCACCGGTGCAGTATCGCGGGCCATACAGTCCGATCGCGAGCAGCGTGCCGGGGCTGGATGTCTGCGAGCTGTTGCCGCAACTCGCGCGGCAGGCCGATCGGTACTCGATCATTCGGTCGCTGCGAGGCACCTCGAACGATCATGGCATCGCCGGGACGATCGGTTTGACGGGCGACACCGCCGGAGCCGCCAGTCTCAGCGGGCAAGTGTTGCCGGGGGCGCTGAAGCCGACTCATGGATCGATCGTCTCGAAGATTCTGGGCTTCTCACCCACGATGCCTCGGTTCCTGACTTTGGGTGGTCACCTGCATCAAGGAAAGCAGGCGATCAAGGGTGAG
The DNA here is from genome assembly GCA_043757695.1 of Schlesneria sp. Taxonomy (GTDB): domain Bacteria; phylum Planctomycetota; class Planctomycetia; order Planctomycetales; family Planctomycetaceae; genus Schlesneria. The sequence continues at coordinate 9,519 of JAYVOX010000043.1, read as the reverse complement.
GGAGGATCGGCACTCGGCGCGATGCACGATCCGTTTCGACTCGATTACGACCCCGCACGTGGGATTCAAATCCCGCACTTGCAACTGCTCGACGGGTTGTCTCCCAGCGGCATCGACTCACGCGAGCGGCTCCTCGGTGCGGTCGATCAACTGGCTCGCAGAGTCGATCAATCGAGTGACACCGTGCGACTCGATCAGTACTACCAGCAGGCGTTCTCGCTGCTGACGAAGACCGGCGCGCGGGATGTGTTCGATGTCAGTCGCGAACCCGAAGCGATCCGTCGGCGATACGGAAAGTTCCGTTTCGGGCAGTGCTGTTTGCTCGCGCGGCGGCTGGTCGAATCGGGTGCCAGGTTCGTGCAGGTCAACTGGAGTTCGCATGTCGAACCGGTGGAAGACGGCGGCGACGGCGGCTGGGACATGCACGATCGCCACTTCCAGCAGTATCAGGACCGCCACGCCTGGATGCTCGATCAGGCGGCATCGGCGTTGTTGGACGATCTCGCCGAGCGAGGTCGCTTGTCCGACACCGTCGTGGTCGCGGTGGGTGAGTTTGGCCGGACACCGAAGATCAACAACAAGTCGGGGCGCGATCACTGGGAGCATTGTTACTCGGGCCTCGTCGCGGGAGGCGGTTTACGAGCGGGCCAGGTGATCGGAGCCAGCGATCGCCTGGGCGAGTATCCCCTCACGCGCGGCTTCACATCCGCCGACCTGTTCGCGACGGTCCTCGGTCAACTGGGGATCACGACCACAACACTCACCACGAACGGCCTGCTCCCTCAAGGCTCGATCATCGAGGAGCTGGTGTGATGCGGATGTTCCTCTCGGTGGCCATTGCGATGTTTGTTGTCGGCACGCTCTGCTCCCTCCCCGCAGCCGAACTCAAGCTGATTCGGATCACGACGGACGGGCATTTGAAGCAGCGACCCTGCTGGTCTCCCGATGGGCAGCAGATCGTGTTTGCTCGACATCAGGGGGACACGATTTTCTTGTTTCTCCGCGACATGAAGAGCGGGAAAGAGGAGCGGCTGACATCGCAGACCTTTCCCGAATACGACGCTGTCTTCTCGCCCGATGGCAAAGAGTTGTTGCTGTCGTTCGACAAGGTCTCGCCGAATCAGGGAGACATTGAAGTTCATCGACTCACGCTGGCGGATCGAATGTTGGTGCCGCTCGCCACGACGCAGGGGGCACTGTCGCACGAAGAGTCTCCGTGCTGGTCGCCTGATGGAAAGCGGTTCGCCTTCACGTCAACTCGGCACGGCAATCAGGAGCTGTACGTCGCAGACATCACGGGGGGAGAGTGGCAGCGACTGACCGAAGACCCCGCCATTGAGGCTCACCCCGCCTGGTCGCCCGATGGCAAGACGATCGCGTTTGCCACGAGCCGCTGGGGCGACTTGGAGATCGCACTCATCGAACCTGATGGCTCGAATCTGCGGCGGCTGACGGAGAGCAAGGGCTTCGACGACTATCCGGCGTGGTCCCCGGAGGGGAGTCGCCTCGCGTACACGTCCAACCGCGATGGCAACATGGAAATCTACGTGCAGCCACTCACTGGCCCGGCCCAGAACGTGACCAATCACCCCGCGATCGACAACTTTCCCACGTGGATTCCCGACGGTCGCATCGGCTTCGTCTCCAACCGCGACGACGGCTTCGATCTCTATTCGATCGACGGGCGAGCCGGCGCGGCGGAGTGATCGGCAGACTCTCTGACGCTATATCTCACGCGGCCGAATCTGAGACTTTCCGAGCGGTGGACGTAAGTCCTCCGCTTCTTGGGGCGAAGAGCCGGAGGACTTACGTCCACCGCTCGGAAATATGTCACTCTTGGCCGCGTGAAGTATCTCAGCGACCGTTGGTGGGCCTCGAAGACTCGACCCACCCTACGAGACGACGAGACGACCAGACAGGCGAGAGATCATGCCTTGCGAATTTTTTCACGGCCTTCTGTGACATTCTTCGTGGCATTGCGCGTGTCCAGCACGAGGCGGCTGTGCTTCACGATGAAGTTGTGGTCGTAGGCGGAGTGATCGGTCGAGATCAGCACGCAGTCTTGAGACGCGAGGAACTCGGGCGTCAGCGCTTGGCTGTCCATTGCGGGGAGATCGGGATAGTGACGCATCTTCGGCAATGAGGGGACGTGCGGATCGTTATAGCTCATCACGGCACCGCGCTTCAGCAGCAGCTTCATCAACTCGAACGTCGGGCTTTCGCGAGGATCGTCCACGTCCTTCTTATAGGCCGCGCCGAGGATCAGAATCTTGCTCCCCTTGATCGGCTTGCTGGCGTCGTTCAAATATTCGGCCAGCCGCGCGATTACGTAGTGCGGCATGTGCGTGTTGATTTCACCGGCGAGTTCGATGAACCGCGTCTGCTCGCCGTGTTTGCGCGCCAGCCACGTCAGATAGAACGGGTCGATCGGGATGCAGTGTCCGCCGAGACCCGGTCCCGGATAGAACGCCTGAAAACCGAACGGCTTCGTTTTCGCCGCGTCGATCACTTCCCAGACATCGATCCCCATCTTGTCGTAGAGCATCTTCAATTCGTTGACCATCGCGATGTTCACTGCGCGGTAGGTGTTCTCCAAAATCTTGGCCGCTTCCGCGATCTCCATGCTGGAGACACGGATCGCCTTCACGACCGCCTGGCCATACATCGCCATCGCGACATCGCCGCTGACGGTGTCGTAGCCGCCGACCAGCTTCGGAATGGTGGCCGCTTCATACGTCGGGTTGCCGGGGTCTTCGCGTTCAGGGCTGAAGGCGAGGTAGTAATCGACCCCCGCCGTCAGTCCGGTGGCGTTCAACACCGGAAGGACGTTCTCGCGCGTCGTGGTCGGATGCGTGGTGCTTTCGAGGACGACGAGTTGTCCCTTGCGCAGAGTCTTCGCGATCGAGTGCGCCGTCCCTTCGATGTAGCTCAAGTCGGGATCGCGGCTCTCATTCAGCGGCGTCGGAACGCAGATGATGACGCAGTCGGCCTCGCCGAGTCGCCCCATGTCAGAGGTCGGTTCAAAGCTGCCATCTTGAATGAGCTTGGCGATCGCAGCACTGTCGATGTGCTTGATGTAGCTTTGCCCGGCCTTGAGCTTATCGACTTTCGTCTGGTCTACGTCGAAGCCCATCGTCTTGAAGCCAGCACGCACAAAGGCTCGAATCAGCGGCAGGCCGACATATCCCAAGCCGACCACACCAATCCGTGCCGTCTGATTCGCAATTTTTTCTGCCAGCCCGTGAGTCGTCGTCATGCGAAGAACCTCTTTGAATCCGATCCGAAGGTTGAGGATTTGAAAGAGGATGAAGCCCGCACCGCGACCGATCTCATTTGAGCTGCCGAAATGGCGAGTCCACCCTGAATGTGCGGTCTTCTAGCAGCCGTCCCAAATTGTGAAAAGCCCCGTTTCGCGAGACCGCGCAGAGTGACGTGGTTCTGTTGGTACGGCCGGTTCGGTGAGCGGACCTCTACGTCTCATTTCCGGCCGCGCGATGTATATACCTTGCGCGGCTTGATTTGAGGCCCAGGCGAGCCGCACGCCGTCAGGCTGCGGGTTCTTAATCGCCGCCGGAAACCCGTGGCCTTACGGCACACGGCTCGCCTGAAACATCTCACTTTTGGCCGCGTGAGGTATATCCCTCGCACGGTCATGAGTGAGACATTTCCCAAGTGAGACATTTCCGAGCAGAGGACGTAAGTCCTCCGGTGCTTCACCGCAAGCGCCGGAGGACTTACGTCCTCTGCTCGGAAAGACTCGGTTCCGGCCGCGCGAGGGATATCCACGAAGTGTCCTCACTCCTGATTGCGGAACTCGTTGAAGTTGAGGTACTCCCAGTGCCGGTAGATCGTCGAGAGATTGACGAGTCGTGACTGCGGGCCAATCGCCGCGACGCGGCCTTCGTGCAAAACGACGACATCGTCTGAGCGTCTCACCGTCGAGAGCCGTCCCGGCAGAAAGAACACTGTTCGGTTGACGCAAATGCGGTCATAGGCATCGGCCAGGAGCGACTTCGTATCTTCATCGAGATTCTCGCGCGGCTCTTCAATAATCAGAATCGCCGGGTTGCGCAGGACCGCGCGTGCCAGTGCCAGCCGGAATCGCTGGCCCGGGTCGAGCGAATCGCCGTGTCCCGCCAGCACGGTCTCGTAGCCATTCAACAGCTTGACGATGAAGTTGTGCGCGTGACTGGTCTTCGCGGCATCGGTCGCCTGTTGCAGCGTGTACTCACCGTTGCCGCCGCGCAGATTGTCCAGCACTGTTCCCACGAGCGGCGGATCGTCAGCGCCGACGAACACGGTCTCCGCCCGCAGTGATTCGAGTGTGGACCAGGCGATGTCTTCGCCGTCAAAGAGGACTCGCCCCGACTGCGGTTCGATGAACCGAGGCAGCAGCGACACCAACGCGCGGGCTTCCAGTGGATCGGCTGACACGAGCGAATACGTTCGTCCAGCACTGAGCTTCAGATCGAGACCGTCCAGCAACATGCGGCCGCTGTTTGTGCGATAGGTGATTGCGTCGAAGTGGAGTGTGTTGCCGAGTGGCTGAATGAACTTGGCTCCCACCGCCTGACCGACAACGGGGATCTGATCGAGATACCGCTGGATGTTTTCCGAGGCGAGCGCCGCTGCGTGGCGCGGAGTCAATCGATGGAGAATGGCCCTGACGGATGGGATGGCAAACGCCCACGCGGCGACAAACATCCCGCCCGTGGCCGACATCATTTGTCCCTCCCAAAGGAAGACGTTCCCCGCAAACAGGAAAAGCAGAAAGCCGAACACCAATCCACCAGCAGCCACAATCAGCGGCCTCGGGTGGCGGGCCGCTTCGCTCGCCGCGTCGGCTTGTTCAGTCAGACTGTGAAGTCGGTTTACGTCGATCGCGAAACGCTCTTGTTCGGATTGTTCGAGTCCCAGTCCGCGCACGAGTCGCGCCGCGCGAAAGCCGTCCACCAGCGTCCGCATCTCGCCTGCCGCACGATCCGCCGCAAGCAATCGCTGGCTCTCGGAGGATCGGTGATTCCAATCGAGGAGGTACCACGTCACTCCCAGCAGCAGCAGTGATTGAGCCGCCAGCATCGGTTGGATCGAGACGACAAGCAGCGCGAGGCACGCCAACTCCAGCGGGCTGCGCGTCTCACGCTCAATCCAGGTTGCCAGTCCTCGCCGCACTTCTTCGGATTCGACCGCGAACAACTGCGCGGCCAAGTTCGCGCCCGATCCGTCCAAGTCTTCGGGGCTGAGTCGCAGAACTTGACGATGCAAATTTTTGCGAGGGGTCGTGACCGCATCCAATGCTGCGCGCGAGCATTCGCGACGGTGACGGACTAAACAGGCCGTGCGTGCTGCCGCCAACGCCACCCCGAGCCAGAGCAACGACATCGTGGCGAGGACGTTCGAGCCAAGCCACTCAAATCGTCCGAAGCACCACGCCAACACGCCGCCCCACCAATGATCTCGGGAATGCCACACGGCAGGCAGAATGCCGGACTCCGTGTTGACGTAATGCACGGACGCTTCACCCGGTTGAGAAACATCACGGTTCGCCTGCTCAGGTGAGGTTCCCGCTGCGGACTCGATGGCCTTCGCTGAGGCCGCAGCGTTCGCATCCACCGCGACGGGAAGCCCGGTCAAAGCGGCGAAGCGCGGCACGTCGGCGGGAGACAGTTCGACCGTCAAGCGGCCTCGCTCCACCAGCAGCCCGACAAACAATCCGATCGTCACCACGATCGGGATCAGCAGCAGCGTGGCCAGCCCCGACCACAGCCAAGCGCGTCGAGCCTGACCTCGAAACAGATCGCGTTGAGAAAAAAACTTGTCGAGTGAACTGGGGACGTTGATCGCCACGATGACCGCCGATGCGAAAAAGAGTGCTGATCGGCATCCGTGCGCGAGTCGCCTAAAAAGGCCGAGGCACCGCCTGCCATCGGCATCCGAGCGACGCGGGTCCACGCCGATTTGATCCAGCGTCGCGGCTTACCTGACCGGCATGAACTCGTACGACACGAGACATCGGGGCAGTCCCGTGAAAAAGGGTTTTGAAGTAACCCGCAGCGTGAGCGACGGACGTATTTCTCAATGGTTTCGCATCACCACCGTCACTCGCTCACGCTGCGGGTTACATTTTCAACGGGCTGCTAGCCCGGTCCAATATAAGACGTTTAACCGCGCGGGCAGAAGCGAGATCTTTAGCCGCAACGCCAACGGCGCGCGTGAGACAGAGTTCCCGCATTCGTTCCCACGCCGATGGCGTTGGGGCTAAACACGGAAACGTCCCACTTCAAGCCGCGCGAGGTATAGATACCTCGCACGGCCATGAGTGAGCTGTTTCAAGCGAGCCGTGTGCCGTGAGGCCACGGGTTTCCTGCGGCGATCAAGAACCCGCAGCCTGACGGCATGCGGCTCGTCAGTGTCTCATCTTTGGCCGCGTGAGGTAAACCGGCCTCGAACATATCCCCGAAGGCTTCACGCAACCGGCAGCGACCATCAAGCCAAGTCACGTTCTTCAAACAGGATGAACGCCAGCAGGATCGCGGCCGCGCAATAGCAAGCGCAGTAGAGAGCGGAGTAACCGAGATAGTCGGGGGGAACCATGTCGCCCGTTGCCACGGCCGCGCTGATGTTGAACAAGTCCAGGCCCGGTAGAACCGTCGCAATCAGGCGCGCCATGAACTGCACGAACTCCAAGCGAATGACACCAGCCTGCACGAGAATTCCCGTCAGATGTCCGACGACAAAAATCGCGAAGCAACTGGTGAGGTTCACCACCATCGGCAGTCGTGTGGAGATCGCCACGCTCACCGCAGACATCACCGCAATTTCCAAGAACAACAGCACCAATCCGGGAATGACCTGCGTGACCTCAGCCATGCGAACGGCGAACTCGGGCAGTTCCTTGCTCCCTTCTTTCGCGTCGTAGGCCACTTTGAAGTAGACCAGATAGAGGAAGAGGATCGTGATCGGGAGCATATACCACAGCACGGCTTGAATGATCCCGATGTACTTCCCGAGGACGAACTGGCGGCGCGTGATTGGCTTGGACAGCAACGTCATCGCGGTCTTACCTTCAATTTCCTCAGCTACGCTGGTGCTGGCGGTCCAGACGGCAATCAACAGTCCCGAGATCAGGATCGTGGCCAAGCCGCAGTCCTTCAGCATCTTCACGTCGTCACCGAGTGAGAAGAACGGCAGCACCGTGTTCACCATCAGCACCACCATTGCAAGCGCCATGCACAGCAAAAACACGGGCTGGCGAACCGCTTCTTTCGTCGTCGCCCGCGCGATGATTCCCGCCTTCGTCGTGTACGCAAACACGATCAGTCCGACCAGCGACAACACCCCGCCCAGCGTTAAGGCCGACCACTCGGCCGGTGTTCCGCGAATCACAATTTCGTCGGCAGCCAACAGCAACGGCATCCAATTGACAGCGAAGGACATGCAAACCTCGAAGCAGCAGTGAGTCATTAAGAACGAACGTGATCGACGAAGAAATCGCCAGATGGAACCGGCTCGGGCGGCCAGCCTACGACGCACAGCAGCAGTTCGTTGGGTGGCCAGCCAGATTTCGGGGCGGACTGTATCGCGAGCGACATCCGAAGAAAACTGACCCACGGCGCACGACCAACATCAACATCACATTGGAGCAGGGGCCGCTTGTAAGAGGCTATCTGAAACGGGAGGGCGAGGCTCCTGCCGAGCCGCTGCTACGATTGATATCCAATGAGTTACGCGGCTCGGCAGGAGCCTCGCCCTCCCTGAAACAAGCTACTTGGATAGCCTCTCAGTGCGACTTTTGCCATTTTTGGACTGCGGGGATTCATCACCGCTTTCCTTATCTCTGCCGCAGCTTCCTGTTTTGAAAGCGCCTGCACAGACACGGCCCTTCAAAAATCCAAGCGAAGCAAGAAAGGAAAGCGGTGATGAATCCCCGCAGTCCAAATGGCATAGCAAAAGTCGAGCTCAGTGCGGTTGAAGTCTTCGCGATCACTCGACGGCTTCGACGAAATTTGCGGTCTGTGAAGGCTCTCGTTGGGCAAGTTGTGACAGTTGTCCGGTGTCGGATCAGCAAGTGAGACTTCGTTCGTAGAAAGATGGCACGCGACTGGTTAGCATCCCGCCCCTCTTGAGTTTGGTGTTTCGGAGAGTGACGTTCACGCTCGACGCCGAAGGCTCATCTTTCACTACCCTGTCAGCCATCCGGAGACCACAACTTATGAGCGACCTCGCGGCGAGTTCCGAACGGAACAACAAACTCTTGTTTTGGGGGTGCTTTGTCGCCCTGATTACCACCGCCTTCGCCTTCGTGGGGCGGCTGTCGCTCATCAATACGTGGGCCGCCGAGTTCAATCTCGATCCGGCTCAGGCGGGCAGTCTGGCTGGTGTCGGGATCTGGCCGTTCGCGGTCAGCATCATTCTGTTCAGCCTCGTCATCGACAAGATCGGCTACAAGACGGCGATGATGTTCGCGTTCGGTGGCCATCTCGTTTGGACGGTGATGGGCGTCTCCGCTTACTACATCGGCACTGTCGGTGGAGACAAGGCGACCGGTTACAAGCTGCTCTACTGGGGCAGTCTGATCTGCGCGTTGGCCAATGGGACGGTGGAAGCCTTCATCAACCCCGTCGTGGCGACAATGTTCAACAAAGAAAAGGCCAAGTGGCTGAACATCCTGCACGCCGGTTGGCCGGGCGGACTGGTCATCACGGGGTTGCTCGTGATCGCGATTGACACGTTTGCCAAGGGGACGCCGTGGGCGGTGAAGGTCGGTCTGATCGCCGTGCCGACGGTCGTTTACTTTCTGATGCTGATCGGACTCAAGTTTCCTCAGAGCGAACGTGTTTCGGCGGGCGTTACCGATCGCGAGATGCTTCAGGAATTCGGCGTGGTCGGAGCGCTGATCGTTTCGATTCTCGTCGTGCTGCAACTCATGGAATTCTTCGCAGTGGATGGCGTCACGCCGACGGAGGCGAAGTACGGATTCATTGCCCTCGGTGCCGTCCTCACGCTGGCGTTCGGCGCCTATACGCAGACAGTGGGTCGTCCGCTGCTGATTTTCCTGATCATCATCATGATGCCGCTCGCCACGACCGAAATCGGGACCGATGGCTGGATCATGGGGATCATGGAAGGGATTGCCGAACGCGAAGGCCTCCACTCGGCTTGGGTGCTGGTTTACACCTCGGCGATCATGCTCGTCTTGCGATTTTTCGCCGGCCCGATTCTGCACACCCTGTCGCCGTTGGGCCTGTTGGCCATCAGTGCCGTGTTGGCGATTGCGGGCCTGACCTACCTGAGCTTTGCCCAGGGCTTGGCGATCTTCGTGGCGGCCACTCTGTACGGCTTCGGCAAGACGTTCTTCTGGCCCACCATGTTGGGTGTGGTTTCGGAACAGTGCCCGCGAGGTGGAGCGTTGACGCTCAATGCCATCAGCGGCATCGCGATGCTGGCCGTCGGGACGCTTGGCTTCCCCTACATCGGCATCCTGCAAACCAAGGTTCAGCAGACGGCACTCATCGAGAA
>JAYVOX010000042.1:0-10397 GCA_043757695.1 Schlesneria sp. | reverse complement strand
CGCGAGACAGGCGGGACTCATTCCTGTCCGAATGTGATCGCCTTCAGTAACGCCGACTGATTCTCGCGCCAGGCCGCTTCGCTGTCGAGGTCGCTGGGAAGTTCGAGCGTCACCGTGGGGATGGCTCGGTCCACTCCCGCCCACGAACCGAAGCTCCCCGGCGTGGGGTAGCCGATCGTCTTCAAGACGCGATAGCCATTCTCCGCCGACAACAACCTCGCGAGGTCTTCGCCCGGACCATCGAAGTTGTTGCCGTGCCGTCCGCGCCGGATCGCGTGCAACGCGATGATGCCGCGCGGGTCCAGCAGTTCGATCGCTTTGAGCAGCGTCTGCGTTTCCGGTTCGCTCGAATGATTCGCGCCGCCGTGGTCGCGACCGCGATCCGACGACTGCCAGTTCCGTGCGGGGAAGTTGCGGTTCACATCGACATCATGAGCGTTGCCGCGCGTCTGACGAGCCAGTCCGTCTGGATTGGCCACCGGGATCACCACCACGCCTCGCCCTCGATACGCCTCGGGGTGGGCGTCGAGATGCTCGATGAGTCGCCGCGTGACTCCCGCCGTGTTGGGTTCATCGCCATGAATCGCCGCAAAAATCAGCAGCGGGCGAGCCTCACTGCCATAGACGTGCATCGTGATCGGAATCCCTCGCACCGACCAACCGATTCGCACTTCACGAGCAGCGAGTGCAGAAAGACTTGATGAAGGAAGCGATCGCGCGCGATGCGGAACGGGGGGAATCTCACCGACCGGAAGCGTCGTGGTGACGAGTACGGCTGCGGGTGTCGGGCTTGAGCGAAGGACAGGTGGCCGATTCCAAATGGGACTTGCGATGAGTGCGTCCGGGGCGAGTACGCCCTGACGGCGCGAGTACTCCCACGGGTCAGCCGGATCGTAATTAAAGGGCCGAATCAGCACCGAACTCGCGCTGCCGGCGTCGCTCACCGAAGCCACGACGGGCAGCTCATTCGCCGTACCAATCGGAGCCAGCAGTCCCAATAGTCCCAGCAGTCCGATCATCGAAACCTCAAGCAAAGCGGCGTCAATTCCCACCAGCGGGTTCGGTCACGGTCGCGTCCTTCTCGTCCGTGCCGTTGGTCAGTTGGTCGAGTTTCGCGACGGCTGCTTTTCTGGCCTTAGCGAAGAGCGCTGCATCGGAAGGTTTCTTCGACTTGGCGAAGACCGTCAGAGCTTTGGCTTCTTTTTCCAACGTGATGTAGACCCCGATCATCCGGTTGATGAACTCTTCGTCGTCATCGGACAGATTCGTGTCACCCAAGTTGCGGAGCAACTTCTTGACCGCTTCGATCCCGTTGATCGTCCCGAGCATCAACTCTTCGACCTTCTTCGAGTCGTAGATGTCGCGCGCGAACGCATCGGCCGTGACGCCGATCAAACCCAGCGTGCTTTGAATGTGACCGACACCCAAGCCACCGACCGCCTGCAACGCCGCGTTGTTTCCCTCTTCACTCTCGACGACCTTCGGCGCTGGCTCTTCCGTCGGCACCGGTTTGATCACTTCCAATTCGCTGTCTTGCGAGCGAACCGTCCCGGCAAATGAACCCGCATAGACCACGCCGCCTAGCACCAACAACCACAGGACTCGACGCACTGACAACGCAGACATCTTTCGCTCCCTCCATGGAAACAGCTCCGACGCAGCCGACTCACCGGCAGTACAAGTGCCATTGAGTTCAAGCCTAATGCCCCTTCCAGTCTGTTCTGACGGGTAGCTGCACTCGCCAGAGTGCGGGTTTCCCACGTTCTGGCGAACGTGGCTACATGTCAAATCAGAGTGGTCGAGCCACTAGAGCGGTTCAGAAAATCGAACAGGGAATGTTGTCGGGTGCCGTCGAGTCTGCGAGACGCACCGTGTGATCGTGAATGCTGGTGCATCTCGCAGACTCGACGGCACCCGACTTTCAAAAACTGAACGGCCCTGAATGCAAGGCGGCGAGATAATAGTGACGGTCCGAAAATCGACCAAGAGGGGAATTGATCGGAGTGCCGTCGCTCAGTGGTGGTGGCCCTGACGCTCCGCGACAGGAAGCGAGTTCGCAAACCAGAGGCGGGATCGCGAACGACGCGGCTTTTTCGTTGAACGTTCACACCGCAACGCGCTGCCTGTCGCGGAGCGACAGGGCTACCTTGCCGAGCAGGCGACGGACGATCGTGTTGCGTATCATCCGCGTCGCAGCAAGCCCTCACCCCGCTCACGAACGTTCGGCAATGTTCGTCGGGAGCGTCCACAATCCCGCTCCGTCATCGTCTTGAAAGTGGTCTGCATGATCGACGTGAAAGATGTCACTAAAGTTCATCGGCGTGGTTCGCTGGAGGTCCACGCGCTGCGCGGAGTCTCCTGCCAAATTCCAACCGGTTCGTTCGCGTTCATCCTCGGTCCGTCGGGGAGTGGTAAGAGTACGTTGCTGTACCTGCTCGGTGCGTTGGATGAGCCTTCTGCGGGAACAATCGAAGTCAACGGCCGATGTCTTGGCACGATGACGACGCGCGAACGCGACCAGTTTCGGCGTGAGGAAGCGGGCTTCATCTTTCAGAGCTTCAACCTGCTCGCGAACCTCTCGGCACTCGACAACGTGCTGGCTCCGTTTCTGCCGCGCGGTGTCACCGCAGCGCAACGCGCCGACGCGGCGAAACTGCTCGATCGACTGGGCCTCGGCGATCGCGCTCATCACCGGCCGAATCAACTCTCCGGTGGTGAACAACAGCGCGTCGCGATCGCACGCGCCCTGCTCAAGAAACCCAAGCTGGTCTTGGCCGACGAACCGACCGGCGAACTCGACAGCGAGAACAGCGCCGCGATCTTGTCCGCCCTGAGATCGCTCTGCCGCGAACAAGGTTCGACCGTCGTTATCGTGACGCACGAACCCGAGCACATCCAACCGGGCGACTGCGTCATCCGCATCCGAGATGGCCGCGCGGGGGTGTAGTCGTTGATGGGTGGTCATCCCCCCGTCCCCTCGCCCCCGTCTTCGGGGGAGAGGGAGAGGGTTAGGGTGAGGGGGCTGTGCGATAGAAAGGCATTGGATTGGAATGACGAATCAAGCCTCCATCAATGGCAGTGGCTTCAATGCCTAAGGGGCCGGCGCAGGAATTACTGGCGGTGTGATCGCGTCAGGTCGCGATCGTTTCATTGGGACTGGGCGTCCAGGGTCAAACACTTCCGTCTTGATCCGCGATGGCCTTCATCCGTGGTCCGGCTTTGCATCCATGCGGTCTCTGCACTTGGAAAAGAGGGAATCGCTCGGAGGGCAAAGCCGGGGCACGGATGAAGCAGGAAGAGCCGATCAGGATCGGCAGCTCAATCACGGTCGTAAATGGGCGAACCGGGATTTTCAGATCGTTCAACGCCAGTTGTTGATGCGCCGATCCTTAGTCCTCACCACGCGAGGGCGATTTGGCGTCAGATGTCCGTTGGTGTTGGTCCAACAAGATCATCATCAGTGCCTGCTCCATCTCGCCGGTCTTGAAGCCGAACGGGCCGCGACCGCTCTTGAAGACGACCTTCCCGGCGCTGTCGATGACGTACAGCCGTGCGGGCATTCCGCTGTAGGCGTTGCCGGTGGAGTCGTCGATTTCGTCAACGAGCAGCGGGATCGAAGGCTTGAGCAAACGATGGCACTGCTGAGCGACATCCGTTCGTTCGGCGAAGGTCTTCGGCTGCGCGATGCTCACTCCGACCTTGGCGTTCGACTCCATCTTCCAGCCGTCGGTCGGATGAGCCTCGCGCACGTAGACGCCCAAAAAGACGGCGTCGTCCTTGAACCGACGATAGATGTCCTCAACGCCGGGATACATCGAACGGAATGGACCGCAGGTGAAGTTGCCAAACACGAGGACCACCGGTTTCGAGCCGATCACTTCGGACAGACGCACCGTGCGCGAACCGTCGTGCGTCTTGAGTTTGAAGTCGGGAGCCGGGTCATTCACCTGCGGACCTTCCTGCAATGAACCGACTTCACCGGAGAAGAGACCCTTGAGCAACATGTCGGGCGTCGGAGCATCACCGGGAAGGAAGTTGGCGGACAACCCGGCGAGCCACGCTTCACGCATCTCTTCCGAGTTCACTTCCGTCCGGCCCTGCGCGACGGTATCGAAAAAGGCCAGCCACTCTTCGCGCGCCAGCCTGCCGTCGCCGTTGGGGTCCATGCGACGGAACAATCGGTTGGCGACGTAGGAGTGTTGCACCCACGAATTGCGATCCGACCAGTCGAGGTCATCGCCGGTGATCTTTCCATCGCGATTGCGATCGAGACGCGCGAACCATTCCGGCTCGCCCTGAAACTTGTCCGCCTCAATCCCGTCGGCCGGAGTCACTCCATGCCATTCGGCCAGCCACGCGAACGAGTAGCGCGATTGAGCCGGTCCAAACCAACCCTCGCCCGATCCCATGCGCGATCCGCGCCGGATGGCCAGAAACATCCGCATCGCCTCGGGCGGAGTCCGGCCCGCGAAGGCGCGTTCGATCTCTTCGAGAGGAACATCCACCAACTCGGGGCCAACGGTCAACGGCGGCGGCCCGTTGAGTGGATCGAGCGCAGACGCCGGTTGCGATTCGTCAACAGCAGCCATCAACAGGGTTGTCATGACAGGGAACCACATCACAGAGAACAGGGGACATTTCATGAGTCGCATTCTCGGAACAGGACGGTCGGCAGTGGGTCCGTTTGAACTGGGGGACCAAGTGTGGCACGCCCTGCGTCCACGAAGGGCGTGGATTCAGAATCCTCATTGTGATTTCCACGCCCTTCGCGGACTCAGGGCGTGCCACTCAAACTGACCCGCTACCGAACGGTCACAGACTATTCTCAACTACCGTAGTCCCGCCGCTCCGACGGCGGGACTACGGTCGGCGGAGCGACCGGACTACAGTACGCGATCATCGATTCTCCAATCGCAGCCCGGCCGATTCGGTGATGCGGTCGAACGAGGCTCGTAGGTGAACTTGCGGGCGAAGGTGTAGGCGGTGCGCTGGACGGGCGTGTGCTCGGACCAGTCTCCGTCGAGAGCCGCGATCTCGTCCTCGGTCATGCCCGCACGCAGCAGCTTGCCTTCCTGATGGCCCAGGCAGTACTGGCAGTTGTTCGTGCGAGACACGATCCAGAACAACTGCACCTTGAAGGCGTAGTCGAGCGAATTGTCGGGATCGTTGTCGCGTCTGAAGCCTCCGCCCCCCGCACCGCGTCCCTCGCCACGGCCCTGTCCGCCCGGCGCGCCCGTTCCACGTTGCCCGTCTCCCTGCGACGTGTAGTGGTAACGGAGCCGACTTTCATAGCCTGAGCCTCGCTCGCCGAGCTTCTCCTTGTCGGCGTCCGTCAGTTCGGGCAGAGGGATGCGCAACGTGCGCCCCTTCATGTCTTCCAGATACTCCTTCATCTCGGGCCGAGTCAGCGGAATGGGACGCGGAGCCTTGACGGAATCGACGGCCAGAACACCGCCGAGCGGCGCACCCGCCAGACCAAGTGCCAAGACGAAAACAGACAACGATGCGAGAGAGATGCGTTTCAGGGACATGGCGGAACCTCGCGAAATGGGGAACGGAAAAGGATCGAATCTTCCCGGAATGCGGAAGTTGCAAGTCGTTTTCAAGTCTCGTTCCCAAGCTCCCGCTTGGGAACGCACTCCAGCCAAGCTCCAGCTTGGCGTGGGGAACGCTGGGAAGGTTGTCCGCCAAGCCGCGAAGCGGAGCTTCGAAGAGAAGCGTTCCCAAGCCGGAGCTTGGGAACGAGAGCGACTCAAGAGGTTGGTTACTGGTTTTGGCCGACGAGCGTCGCGCTGCCTTCGAGCGGCAGTCGCAGCATTTCGGTAAACCGGTCGAACATGTTGGCGTCGCAGGTCAGGAAGATGATCTCGGCGATTTCGTGGTCCGAGAACAGCTTTCTCAATCCGGCCACGTCCTCATCGACGATGGTGTGTGGAGCAGATGTCAGCTTGCGGGCGAACGCGAATGTCGCTCGCTCGGTTGGAGTGAAGGCGTCCTCGCTCGCCCCGATCACGAACAGCACGTCGTCGGTCACTCCCAGCGCGTTGAGTCTCGTGCGGGCGTGGGCCATCGAGTACCACGCGCGATTCTCGCGCGAGACGACCCAGGCGATCTGAGCCTTCAGTTTCGGATCGAGCTTTCCATCGCGGGCGATCGCCTGACGGTGCTTCCACAATCGCAGGGCTGAGGTCGGTGAGTACGCCGCCGCTTGAACCCACGCGGGCGGTGTGACGCCGGGAGTATCGGCGGCCAGCGCCTGTCGAGCCGTTTCCATGGAGGGCAGCTTCACGGACGCCGTGCGCTTGCGACAGGCCGCCATCGCCGCTTCGGCCTCGGCTCGCGGTTCCCAAGCCGCGCGCAGTTTGTAGTCGAACGGCGCAACCTTCGTTTCAAGCTTCGAGAACTCGTCGGATGTCGGCGTGTCGAGTTGGCTCGGCTCATCGCCACCGAACGACTTGTCCTGCGGGATGCCGGTCGAGGCGGTCCAGCGGTTCGTCGAGTTGTTGCCGGCGATCGTTTGCAGGATGTCCACAAACTGCTCGTCCTTGAAATGTTGCTTCATCGCGGCGATGTCCTCGTCCGTGACGAGATGCGGCGTCAGTGTGACCTTGCGCGTGAATCGCATCGCGGCCTGTTCGTCAGCCGGAAACGCGGTCCACTTGCAGTCGAGCGATGCGATCTGATCGTCGGTCATCCCCGCCCGCTTCAGCTTCAGTTCTTGATGACCGAGGCAGTACTGACAGTCGTTGGTACGCGACACGATCCAGAACAGTCTCGTCTTGAAGGCGTAGTCGGGAGCCTGTTGTGCCTGATTCAGCGTTGCATTGAGATTCTGAGTCCCGCCGCCCCGCTGTCCCTGACTACTCGACGACGTAGACGAATTCCGCGATGACTGCCACGACTCGGGCAGATAGATCGAACGCAACCGGCCGTTGTTGACCGAGCGAACTCCGGTAGCAATCTGCTCCGGTGTGAGCGCGGGCAACGGAAGGCGAGCCTCGCGATTCTTCAGCCCTTCGATCGTCCGCTTCATCTCGGGCCGAGTCTTCGTCAGTGCCGCGTCATTCTTTTCGGCAGACCAGCCGCTGGAACAGACCGCCGCCACACAGACCACACCGCTGAACCAACCAGTCCGTCGCATGAATCGTCCTCCGAAAGGGAATGCAGGAAATGTTGAAATTGGGATGCTCTACTTCACGCAGGGAAAAGTGAGAGGCGGCCTCGTTTAACCGCGTGGCCCACGCGGTTAAACGAACTGAGGGCCTCATTTCTGACCGCGCGAGGTACAAACCAAGCACTGATGGCCGTGGGAGATGCCGTTACATCGTGAATGACAGGCTCGTGCATCTGCTGTGACTGGATTGCCCCGGTCACTCGTCGGATCGGAACACCGTGACCACGGGAGACGTTCCCACAACAAAAGCCACCTCCTGCTGAGTCTCTTTCCCTGCGTCATCCTTGAGCGTGCGACGAACCGTGAGATGCAGATTGGTGCCATCACTCCGCTCGTCCTTCAGGATTTCAAACGACTCCAACTTCTTGCCGGTCTCCCAATCGGAGTCTCTTCCGATGATCTTCGGCTTGAGATCGGCGACCTGCTTGCCGTTCTTCCAAGCGGTGTGAAACTCGGCACAGGCTTCGCGCGCCTTGGGTTGATTGAGTGAGAGACTGCGTGCGGTGCGACCGCAACCCATGAGAACGATGCTCAATGCGAACAGCACGAACAGGTGATGCGACCCATTCGCGATCGGACGGAATTTCATCGAAGACGACTTTCTGGAGAAAGGGGGACAGGCTGCTGCAAACGCGCGCCGTGAATTCACTCCGCAGCCAATTCAACGCGCGCCCCGTAGCGGAAGCACGAGAACCTGCGGCAAGACCTCGACCGACGGGTAACGTCATTCGCAATGGGCGGCGTACATCGAAGTCGAGCGCACAGCCGCTCAGATTAAGCGGCTGTGCGCTCAAGTGCTGCGACTAGAGCATTTTGAAGGTTGGTCTTCAGTGGTTGTTCGCTCCCCTCCACGCTCTGGCGAGCGTGGCTACAACACTGCAAACCAACTCTCCAAGTGCTCTAGAAGTCGCCGATGATCTCACCGCCTTCGCGCGTCCCGATGGCCCGCCAAATTCCCAGGTCGATATTCGACGAAACGAAGCGGACGGAACCATCGCACAACAGCACATGCACGCCCCCCGTGTGCTTGCTGTTGGCCGTCGTGGCGATTCGTCCCGGCGGATACATGCACGAGAGATCGTTGGGAGTCAGGGTGTGGTAGTAGTAAGTCGTAGTGTGGTCGGGAGTCAGCCAAGGAACGCCACCATTCGACTTCCCCTGCTTGGTCAGGTCCGCCACATTGACCAAGCGGCACTGATCGCGCGCTTCGTCAGCGGTGTTGGGATATGTCCCCGGCTGAAATGTATCGGTGGCGCGGGTACTCAACGAATTGCTGCCGTCTCCCAACTGCCGCTCGGACATCATCGCGGTGTTCGAGGTGCCGTCCGAGACATGGCCCATGCGAGTAAAGCTATTCTCGTAGAACACGCCGTTCGCGGCAGGCATTCCATAGTTCGGGTTGCCGACAACGGTTGAGGGAGACGCATTGAGAACCCCCGTGCCCGTGTTCGTGTAGTAGTTGTTTCTGCCTCCCGCGAGTGCGGGCATCTGATCGCTATCGGAAGGACAAAGGAATGCGGCCAACGTCGTGTTGCGAGGAACCGTGTTGTTCGCGTGACTGGCGGCATAGTTGAAGTCGATCAAATTGAACATCGGCGTTTGGTCGAGGAATGGAAGCAAGCGTGGGTGCGTTGACATGCTGTTTGGAGAGGTCTTCCCCATCGGGAATCCCCTGTAAGTGTCGTGGTAATTGTGCAAGGCCAGCCCGAGTTGTTTGAGGTTGTTCTTGCACTGCGTCCTCCGAGCAGCCTCGCGCGCTTGTTGGACAGCGGGCAACAGTAGTGCAATCAGCACCGCGATAATCGCGATGACAACTAAGAGTTCGATCAACGTAAACGCTCGACGTGAAAGAGAACGTTTCATGACATCACCTTTTAAAATGGTGTGCGCCCTCGCGCGAACAGAGAACTGCAAACAAGAACCCGCAAAAATGAAATGTTGTGCGGCAGCGTGATCGGGCGAGTGGCTGGAATCGTCGAATCGCGAAAGAGGATGGGCACGAACCCCATCCTCCCAGTCCAGCCTGATTGCCGCTCGCCACACCGATCAATGCCATGGGGTGGCTGGTGAAAGCCCAGTCGGAGCAAGCGGGATCAAGCCGAGCTGTCGAACACTTCCAGAGCAGCCGCACATCGCCCGCGACATCTGGAAGCGAATCGATTCGGTCAGGCAAACTGGCGAGAAGTAAACCCGCGCAGCACTGAATGGACCGACCGTGACAACAGGCTCAGCGTGGAGACCGCTCCACGAAGTGAACCCGACCGCAGGGACTCGACGCAGACATGCGAGCTGAAACGAAGCTCTTCAAGCTTTGAAGAAAACGTTCCGCGCAGACTGCCACCAGCGAAGTCTCAAACGACGCGGGGCGGTCGGAAGAGGCGATCGACTGGACCAGCCACGGGGCGGTCGAGGATCGCGGAGCGAGGTAACGTTCTGGTCGCATCAGTCGCGAGGCGAGCGATGACACTGAGTACAGCGTCGTGCGAACGAAGAACCTCAATTTGTCGAGGCGGTGCCGTCGGAGCTGGCTGACGTTGATGGCACTGTGGGCCGGAACAGGTCGGACGCGGTTGAGAATTGCGACCTGCGGCATCGCCACCCAACATCAAATGGGTCGCGACATCTTGCCCGCCCATCGCGTGGCCAGCCAGATAATCGCCACAGGTGGCCCAAGCTGTTCGGGAGTCAGCCACACCAAACACGACCAAGCACAGAGACAGAAAACTGCTTCTGAGCAAGCATCGCTTCAGTGAAGAGAAACCCTGACGCCACATTTTCAAACACTCTGTTGCAACTGCGCGGGCAAAAGAAACCCATCTCCAACGAGAAGAGATGAGCGGCCCTACGCTCTCGACTTCGACTTCGTTGGGGAACTCATCGGTCGATTCCCTCAGAATCTTGCGAACGGTGGGCGAGAAGACACTTGACCGGCCGAGTTGATTTGCCAGCAGCCCTTTTAAACTGAAGCAAAAGGGCTGCCAAATCGGCGAGAAAGTGCGTTCGAGAGGCCCGGCTCGGGAAGTCTTGATCGGTGCGGATCGACCGACCTCGCCGATCCGCCCGCAACGCACTTCGTTGCGGCACATCTTGGGTAGCCACCGCACGACTACAAATACGGGGTCGCCCTAGGTGTCTGTCCGGATACCCGTAGGGTGGGCACTGCCCACCACAATCGGTCGTTGATGGTGGGCAGTGCCCACCCTACGGAAGGGATGGCCTTCGA
>JAYVOX010000041.1:0-10405 GCA_043757695.1 Schlesneria sp. | reverse complement strand
GTCGCACGGTCTCCGCAACGCTTACGACTTCGCCTTCAACGGACAGGGCGACCTCTTCACTTACGACAGTGACGAGGAACGCGAAGTCTCTCTGCCGTGGTATCGCCCGACGCGCGTCTTTCAGGCGTTGACGAGTGCCGATTATGGCTGGGTCAGCAAAAGTTGGATGAGACCCGATGGACTGCTTGACTCACCACCGACGATCGCTTCGTTTGGACGCGGCTCACCGACGGGAGTCGTTTGCTACCGACACACCCAGTTCCCTGAAAAGTATCGCGACGCGCTGTTCGTCCTCGACTGGACGTATGGTCGCGTCCACTTGCTCCCGCTGCGGCCTGCGGCCGACACGTGGTCCGCCGAGCCGGAACTCTTTATGAGCGGCACCGGTCAGAACGGCTTCGCGCCGACCGATGCTGAGGTCGGGCCAGACGGTTCGCTCTACATTTGCATCGGAGGGCGAGGAACTCGCGGCGGAGTCTATCGCATCCGGCACACTCTGGGCGAGAAGCTCCTCTCAGTGAAGACCGCTCCCGCCATGAGTGGTCTGCCACTCAGTCCGACTTCCGGCAAGCTGGCCACCGTTCTCGAAGCCCCTCAACCGCTAAGCAGTTGGTCGCGCACGAGGTGGGTACCCGTGGCCAAAGAATTGGGAGCCGCGCCGTTTCAACAGACCGTATTGGACGAAGAGCAACCCGCCGCGAATCGCATTCGCGCGATCGAAGTTTTGACCGAGCTGTTTCAGGGACTCGATGCCAAGTTAATGAAAGAGTTGTCGCGCAGTCCCTCCGCCGCTGTTCGCGCGCGAGCCATCTGGAGCTACGGTCGGACGACGACCGATCCGCTCGATGCCACCCTCGTGAGGCAGTACCTCGACGACAGCCATCCATTGGTCGGTCGCTGTGCGCTCGAACTTTGTCTGAGTCGCACCGAAGCGAGCCTCAATTGGACGCCGCTGTTGCCGAGTATCGCGAGGCGGCTTGGCGGCGCAGATCAGTTCAATCGTGGGCTTGCGGCAAACGTCGTCGCGCGATTGGACGAACGACATATTGTGGGTGTCTCGACCGAAGCGACGAAGGTTGGCGTCCGTGCGGTCGTCAGCTATGCCGCCGGCTGGTTGAGTCGCACTCCCGACGAAGCGGCTCGCATTCGCAGCATCGTCCCGTCGCTGGCCATCGCGGTGCTAAAGAAACGCGAGAACACGATGGACGTGAAGCTCGATGCGGTGCGATTGCTGCAACTGGCACTGGGGGACTTGGGACCAGCCGCCGGTCGGTCGCCCGTGTTCGATGGCTACGCGAGCGGCGTCGATTTGGAAGAGTTCGAGCGGGAACTCGATCCGTTGCGAGTGCAATTGGCTGAGGTCTATCCAACGGGAGACGCGCGGCTCGACCGTGAATTGATCCGACTCCTCGCGATGCTCACGTCGTACAGCAGTAAGTTGGTCGACGCCGTGTGTGAGAAACTCACCGACGAATCGGATCCGATTGATGATCTGCATCACCTCGTCGCGTTGGCTCGAATGCCGATGACGCACTCCGTGAAACAACGCGACGTGCTGGTGAAGTCACTCGTCAATTTGGAGTCGAAGATCGCGGCGAAGAAGCTGCCGCAAGATGCCAGTTGGAGTGATCGTGTCAAAGAGATGTGGGTCGCGCTGGCTCTGGCCGACGACTTTCTCGCGGCATCATTGGTGGGACATCCGGCATTCGGACGCCCTGGACACACCGTCTTTCTCAACCAGATGCCGCCCGAGTTACTTCCCGCCGCGCGCAGCGCCTTCGTCAAACAAATCTCCGCCGACAGTGACTATGCGTGGTCCAACGAGGTCGTGTTTGCACTCGGAGATTCGGGCGAAGTGACTCATCGTGATTTGCTACGAACCCAAGTCGATCGCTTCACCGTGCGCGGCAGCATCCTGGTGATCCTCAGCCGGAATCCGGTGGCCACGGATCGCAGCAAGTTCGTCGAGGGACTCGATTGGTCGCAGACGGAAGTGCAGTCGGCCTGCTTGGCGGCGTTGGAGCAGCTCGGCCCGAACCCGCTCCCTGGCGAACAGCTCGCACTGTTGAAGTCGCTCCGCCGACTCGGTGCCGATGAGCGTGAGTTCGTCGCGCGCGAGAGCGTTGTCGCGCAGCTCGAACGGAACAACGGACAACGGTTCCCCTTCGTAGCTGGCAAGCTGGGACATCGGCCTCAACCCGAGACCGTTCGCCGCTGGACCGAATGGTGCGAGAAGAAGTGGCCCACCGAGACCGCGATGCACCTCGGTGGTAACGACGAAGAGTTCTCGAAAATGAAGACGCTGTTGGCGACGATCGATTGGGATTCAGGCAACGCCTCACGCGGTGCGGCGCTCTACGCGAAACGCTCGTGTACGCAGTGCCACGGCGCAAAAGGGGCACTCGGTCCCGACCTCTCCGGCGCGGCGAATCGGTTCTCGAAGGAAGACCTCTTCGCCGCAATCCTGCTCCCCAGCCGCGATGTCCCCGCTCGCTATCAAACGTCGCTCGTACAGACCCGCGATGGCCAAGCGTTCTCAGGGCTGATCATCTACGAATCGGTCGATGGCTTCCTGCTTCGCAACGGCACCGGCCAGACGTTTCGCATCGAGACTCATCAAGTCGAGGAACGCCGCAAGTCACCCGTCTCACTGATGCCCACCGGCCTGCTGAAAGACTTCACGCCGACCGACTACGCCGACCTGTTCGCACACCTGCAAACGCTAACGGCCGAGAAGAATGCGCCATGACGAAACTTCGTGCTGACGAATGGGGGGCTTCGGCTCACGACGAGCCCCACCACGACACCGTCTTCCCGATTGACCAAAGATTTCACAGTGAGACACAGTTCAAAGCCAAGACCGATCAGAAGTGAGGAGAAACCCAGACGACACTTCTGTTCTTCCTCTTGCGTTTCAGTTCTTTGTCTTATCTGTGCCCATCTGTGAAATCTGTGGTCGCAAATCCTTCTCCGAACGACGGAGCGATTACGCGAGCAATTCCTTAATGCCACTCGCGGCGGGATCGGCAATCGGGATTGGGCGACCGCCGATGTCGAAGGATTTCGAGGTATCGACTCCCACTGCTTGCAAGTACGTGTGGAACAGGTGGCCGTGATCGACCTGGCGATCAGTCACTTCCGTGCCGTTTGGTCCCGTCTTGCCGATCACCGCGCCGGGGATGATGCGCGCTCCGCCGAGCAGCACCGACCACGCCTTGCCCCAGTGGTCTCGACCGGAGAGGTGATTGATGTTCGGAGTCCGTCCGAATTCGGAGAGGACCACGATCAGAGTGCTTTCGAGCAGACCTCGATCAGCCAGGTCGGAGACGATTGTCGCGAACGGCCGATCAAACTCACCGATCTGTTCGTTGTGGAAGATGAAGTTTTCGTTGTGGCTGTCGTAGTTCGAGTGGCTCACTTGGACGTAGGTGATGCCGTTCTCCAGCAGTCGCCGCGCGAGCAGACAGTGACGGCCGAGGTCGGACTTGCCATAGCGCGCCTGATCCGCTTCCGACTCCTTCGTGACATCGAAGATGTCCTTTTGAGCCATCAGTTGCTGAGCCTGCTCGTAACTGTACGTGTACGCGTCGGTCATGGCCGTGCGGCGGCGAGACAAGAAGCGTTCGTTGGCCGCGCGGCGCATGGCGTTCCGCTGCGAAGCGTCTTCACCCCCTCAAACTTTTGAGCGATGATCCGGATTGAATCTGAACGAGGGCATTCGTCGCATCCGGCTTGAATGACGTGGCGTCTCGATTCACGGCTGGGAATCATGACTGGATTATCTTGCTCAATCTCCGGGACTATGATGGCCACAAGCCACCGTTCTCGACGTATCTCTGATCGCTTCCCGCGCACTCTTTCGCAGGGGGAGGCTGAACGGTCGTTGCGGGTGTGGTTTGGAATCTTGAGTTGTTGGTTCGTGTGGGGAGTGTCCGGTTGCGGTTCCAGTCCATTGCCGCCGCCACCGAGTTCTTCGCCGCCGACTCCGACGGTTCAGCCGATGGTGGTTCCGGCCCGCGTCTCTTCGGTGCCACCCAAAGCCAAGTCCAGAGCGCCGCAGGCGGAGTCCTCCACGACGGTCGCTTCAGCCCCGTCAGAAGCGAAGTCATCACCCGCCAACCCGATTGCGCCGAGCAGCACGCTGCAATCCGGCCCTCCCGCCACGATGGGCCAGACGGTGGACGGCCCGGCCGCTGCGGGGAATTTCATCATGTCGCTGTGTCGCGATCTTGAGGGGAATCTCTGGGTCGGGACCGAGGACCAGGGCGTGTTGCGCGGCACGCCCGATGGGAAGTGGACGCAGTTCACGACAAAGGATGGTCTCGGTGACGACAACGGCTATGCGATCTGCTGCGACCGATTGGGGCGAGTCTGGGTCGGACAACTCAACCACGGCGTGGCGGTCTTCAACGGCGAGACGTGGAAGACCTACGACGTGCTCGACGGCCCGCTCGGCGAACGGATTTTTGACATCGCCTGCTGTCCGACCGACGGCGATGTCTGGATGGCCACGAGTGCAGGGTTGAGCCGCTATTCTGAAGGTAGCCGTCTCGCTCCGCGAGACGAAGCCCGACCGTCGCGCGACCCACTTCAGCGGGAAACGCCCACCACGCCGGAAACCTCCACAGCAGCGTCTCGCGGGGTGAGACGGCCGCCTTGGTCCTACTTCACCCGCGCCGACGGCCTGCCGAGCGATCAGGCCAACGCCCTCGCCTTCGCCGCAGACGGGACGCTCTACGTCGGGACGCAATGCGACGGAGTGGCCATCGCCAAACCGGACGACAACTACAGCAAGTGGCAAGTCGTGACCGGGAACCAATCCGATACTCAGTACCGTCAGCCCCAAGGAACCGGCCTCCCTTCGCCGCTCATCAACGACGTCCTCGTCGCCCGCGACGGCACGGTCTATGTCGCCACGTCGCTCGGGCTGGCCAAAAGCAAGAACCGCGGCCAGTCATGGGAGTACATTCGTGGTCGCGACTACGCCGACAAAGTGAAGGGCCGCTTCGAGCCGCCCCCGAAGACGTGGAGTCCGCTCCCGAATCAAAAGCTCGCGGCGCTGCTGCCCGAGGACTACATCACCTGCCTCGCCGAAGACGATGCGGGTCGCTTGTGGCTCGGCTTCCGCCAGCAGGGAGCCCTGATCGTCGGACCAAAACCGGATCAAGTTGTATCGCTCGCACCCAGCAAGGACGGCCTGAAACACGACTGGGTTTCCGCGATCTGTCCGCTGCCCAACGGTGAGGCTTGGATCGGCGGGTTCGGACAGGGAGTCACTCGCTGGCCGACCGCTGCGGCAACAACGGCCACTCACGACAAAGGGAACGCCGCTTCCAAGAGCGATCAGCCCAAGCCCGACGCGCCAATAACATTGATCCCGCCGCATCCCAGCCGGGTCGTTCCACCGACGGTCGGGGAGTTGCAAGTCTGGCTCGATCGGATGATGGCAAACAAGCCTGCGACCGGGACACAGCCGCAGCCACATTGGGGTGTCTACCGCAACGACGACTGGGCCACCCGCGGCGATTGGTTCGGCCGGCTGGGAAACCAGCGAGCCACGCTCTGTGCGGCGGGTTCGCCGCTCGATCACACGCTGGGTGGCGACCCCGAGTGGTATCAGATTCACGGGGCGATTGGACCGCACGGCACCAAGCACGAAGCGCTGCGGCACTGGCTTCATTGGAAGAAGACCGATGAGCGGCGCGTGTTGCACGACCCGATCATCGGGTACCGCCGCGAAGCGGAATGGGACGACCACGGCGAGTCCTACTCGATGTCGCACGAAGGCCCCGATGTCTGGGTCGGCATCGAAGTCCCCGAGGGCCTGCACCAGGTGAGCCTGTACTTCGTCAACCCCAATGGCCACGACGGGGCGAACCGCTTCCGCGACTACTTGCTGGAATTGAAGGCCCATACGGGCGGTTCTGTCGCGCGTCTGGACAAGTCCCCGACGCTGGCGCGTGCCCGCGTCCAGCACTTTTGGGGCGGCGTCTACAAGTCGTTCCTCGTCAAGGGACCGAACAAGTACGGAATCAAGATCGACCGCAACGCCAGCTTCAACACGATCGTCAGCGGCGTCTTTCTCGATCGGATCGACGGCCCAAAGAACCCCTATGACAAACCGCCCCTGCCGATGATGGGGTTCGACTGGCAGCCCCCGGCGATGCCGAAGTATTGGGAAGACGAAGACGCCTCGGACAATGTGCTGGCCATCGTCAAGATCAAGGAGGCTGCGGACGCCGCCCGGCGCACAACGGCCACGCCCCACTGGCATCGCACGATTCATTTACTCTGCCTGCGGGCGCTGCTCGCCGACAAGACCACGCCGAAGGAAGTCATCGGCAACTGGCGCTGGCACCTGCAAATCTGGTCCGAGAAGGATCGCCAAGACTTCGACCATAAAATGAAAATCGCCTGGGCGATCATGTGTCGCATCAACCCTAGCCTTGAAAAGGCGGACTTTTAATGGTGGAGAGAATCATGCAGCAACGCTTTTTGTTCCAATACCGTCGCGCCACGGTATTGATGGCCTGTCTCGCGACAGTGGTCTTGATCGCAATGAATTCGCGGTTCCTGTTGGCTGACAAGCCGCCATTGACCGGTTGCAAGGTGACGCCGTTCATCGAACAGGCCCCGGAACCGAGCTTTGTGGGCCAAGACACCTCGGCACGATTCAGCGCAGGATATGAACGACCGACATCGACTGCGGAATGCGAAGTCACAGGACCGGATTGGACGTGGAGCTTTCGAGCAACAACTCCAGTGGAACGGAAGAACCCGACGACGGGCGAGTGGGAGCCGGACCCGTATCGCCCGACCATCATTCACCTGGATCACTCGATCCCAAACGGTCGCCTGCAGGCGCGGTTTCCCAGACCAGGGCCGTGGCGCGTGACGTTGGTCGTCACGGCCGTGTGGGGCAGCACTTCCTGCGAACCATGCACGGTATCGAAAGAACTTGTGATCAACTTCCCGGATGTCACGAGTTGTTCTTTCGCGGGTATCGTGATCCCCGACGACAATTTCTGGGGCCGCAGCACCACGCGACTCGGCCTTGGCGAGGATGGGAAGCTCGAACCTCGATTCGCCAACGGGACAACGTTGGACAATGTCAGAGACCTGAAATGGACCGTTTCTAGCGGTAATGATTTCATTGATTTGCAGGACAGCGGCGCTGGCGACGGCAAGGCCAAGTTTACTGTTTTCAAGGCGAGCCCGGGGCAAGTGGTACTCAAACTCGAGAGTAACAAGGCAGCGTGCGCCAGCGTGACCGTAACATTGGACATCGTGAAACCATCTGGCGTTTATCACACATACGAACGCGACGCGGCTGTGTCTGGCACCGCGAATGATCGCGTGGCCTATGGCGTAATGAACACAGTTCATCTTGAACCGAAAGATGTCTCGTTTTCCTATATCGCGGCGGGTGAAGGAGCAGCGCCGGGCAATTTGACTGGCGCGTTCTTGGAGGCCAATGGTTTCGTACAACAGGCGCATCAGCAAAGTGGGTTGTACGCCACAACTATCGGGGATTTCTGGCTAGGCAGCCGGTGGCAGAATCCTGACGAGGCTTCTTACAAGAACATTCGTATCGGTGGGGATCCTGGAAAACACGTATGGGAAATTCCTCAGCAATGGTTTGAAGCGTTCGACATGCCACACGCATTCTGCACTCTGATCCAAGAAGGGGACTTTGATGGCAATCGGACGATCCGCGTGCGAAAGGGTGGTGTCGATAAGAGTGGTCCGCCAGCGCCGTAGCTTCTGACGGTTTCGCTTGAGAAAACAAGTCCACCAATATTCTGGAGGTCGCTATGTTTACCTTGCTGTTCGTCGTGGCATTCTCTCAATCACCAGACACCAAGGCCGATGTGTTCCAGCACGATCCGCTCCGCCGGATCATGCCCGCATTGAAGGAGAGTCTGCCGCCATCGCAGACCCTCTTGCGCGAACTGACCAAACAGGCCCGCTATGACGAGATCGCGGACGAATTCAAACGACGGAGCGCCGCTTGGTCCGTCGACAAAAGTGTTCAACTCGTTGGCATGGGCGCATTGCTCAATCTTGTAGCAAACACACCGGTCCTTCCCGAGTCGAAGCAGTGGGTGTACGGAAAGGCGGATGATCGCATTCGTGAGATTTGCCGTCCTCACGTGGAACCGATCGTCCGGTCAGATTTGTCCATCCCGGCGGCCCCGGAATTACTGACTGCCCAAATCGTGACCGCGCTCAACTTCGTCCTCGTCACGCGGGATCGAGATCCAGAGAAAGTCAAGCAAGTCGCGTATCGCCGCGAGGTCTTGCAACCTGTCATCCGGATTTGGGGACGGGTGATTCGCACCTGTCTCGTGTACAAAGAAATCTACTCGGAGGAGAAGATGTCTGCGCTCAACAAGGGTGAGTCCTTTCTGGAAGTTCCAGCTTTGCCGGCGAACATCGAATCCCATGTGACAACTGCCGGCATGGCGCCGGAAGGCATCAAGGATCTCCAGGCGCGTAAGGAGTACGAGGCCTACCTGAAAAACGTTCGGGGCGTTCACGAGCGCTACCGGGCCGTCAAGGACGTTTATCAATTGCGCAAGCACCACTTGGATACGATTCGCCAGAAGCTGGAGTATCTCTACGGCGAGGACCGGACGAAGTGGGAGGAACTGCGGCAGTTAGTGACCGAGACCATCAAAGAACCCGAGGTGGCCCAACTGGTCATCAAGGATTTCACCCGCCGCAAAGAACCCGGCATCTGGCCGTGAAGCCCACGCAGAACTGGAGAATGTCATGCCAACAATCCTGCTCTTGTTGCTAATCGGCCAAATATCAGAAGCCAAGGCTGACACCTTCCAGCACGACACCCCCTACAAATTCGCCCCCGAGTTCTCCGCGAGTCTTGAGCCATTGCAGGCCCAAATGCGAGACCTCACCGCGAAGGCTCGATATGACGAAATCGCCGATGAATTCAAGCGGCGAAACACCAAGTGGTCTAAGAACACCGCTGAGCGCCGGGTGCCACTGGCGAGGGGCTTCGCTCGCCAGTGCTCTTCCAAGACACTGGCGGCCCAAAGCGACCGCCAGTGGCACCCGGCGTCAGTCCAACACGTTTCGTTTTGGAGTCGCTTTGAAGGAGACACACCATGAAAAAAGCGTTTCGTTTGATCGTGTCCTTATGCGCAGGCCTCGTCCTAAGTGATGTCTGCTTGGCGAAGGGGCGCGAATTCAGCTGGTATCCTCCAGAATTCGAGCGACTTGGCGCAGCCGATTGGCCGGAAATGAAGACTACACTGGACGCCCTTGATGACACAAAACGTGACGCCGATGTGTCGCCGGTCTTGCTCGAAAAAGTGTGGTTCACGCTCAACCGCATCTCGCAGATCAAGTGGGAAGCGGCGATGCGAGACCAGGTTCGGGACTACCTGTTGGACTTCGCCGAGGAGCGGATGGAGCGGGCCGGTTCAAGTCATGCCACGGCAACGAAAGCGGCAACGACGGAACCTCGTCCATTAGCCCATGGGCCGGCGGTGACCACTCCGGCCGATCTCGCGCATGTCGCCGTATGGTCCTGTGGAAAGATCGCCGACGTCATTCCCTCATCGCAACGGTTAGTCGGGTTATGGCGACCGGCACCGCCATCGACAGCAGTCGCCCATCGGAAACTCCGTTGGTCCATTCTATTGGTCCTCAATGATCGTTTTGCGGACTCTTCCATTCCAGAACTGGTCCAGAAATTGAGTGACATGAAGCCCGTGTCCGCCGACGAAGCGATCAACCTGGAACGCATTCGTCGGAAGCACGAGCTTTCGCGATTCAATCATCAGAAGCAGGCGTGGGAGTACGTGTGGTCGGTCACGAAACCCGACCGACCGGAAGAGGTGCTGACGGCCAAGTATCGACGGAATTCGGGCGAGTGGTATGTATTGATGGAAAAGGTCTATCCACTTGATCCGGCGATCGCGATGTCCATTTCCGACAGCGCGACAGATCAATACAAAAAATATGCCTTTCTGAATGACGCGGTATGCATCCTGCGAAATCAATTTTTCCGGAGAGCGGAGATCGACGGAAGCGTCTTGGTCGATCAAAACCAATTCAAGGAAGTGGAGTCGAAAGCCCAGGCGATGGTCGCTGCGATGGCACGCACTCCAGCAGTGCCGCGCGTGGACGGCTATCAGAATTACCTGAAAGACAGCCTGCAGAGCCTGCGCACTCAGGCTGTGAGGCCACCGCGTCCGAAGGCCGAGAAAGAGACGGAGCCGCCCCTGATTAACCCGGAGCCGGCCGACGATCCTCCGCCCGCTGCGCTCCCGAACACGCCGCCCCGCAAGGGCGCTCAGGTTGGACCCGGAACTGCAATCCGTCCCGTTGCCGAAGAACACCGTCCCACCTTTACCCGTCCCGAGGACCGGGGGGAAGA
>JAYVOX010000040.1:0-2807 GCA_043757695.1 Schlesneria sp. | reverse complement strand
GCGATCGAGACAGATGGTGAAGAGACGTTTGTCTCGCACTGCCGTCGCGAAGATGCGGTTGCCCACGATCGCCGGTGACGAGTGACCGGGAGCCAGCTTTGTTCTCCAGACCACGTGCTTCTCGGGACCGATCTCGAGCGGCAGCTTGTCAGCGGTCGAGGCGACTCCCGTTCCAAGCCGTCCGCGAAACTGCGGCCAATCCTCTGCGCGGCTGTTCACCGACGACAACACTGCGTTGAACAACACGGCCGCACAAAACAGGCTGACTGGTGATCTCGAACTCAACATGGAGAAACCTCTCTGGGGTGAACTTGGTGGCCTTGCTGACGCGGCGGGCTACTGTCAGGTCGGTTCGATGAGGGGCTTGAAGACGACGCACTGAATCGGAGTGAGCGCTTGCTGTAACGCGGCGAACATCGTGTCGTCGGTGTACGTCCCGACGATGGCTCCCCCCGAACCCGCGAACTTGGCGGAGGCACCCGTGGCGCGAGCCCGTTCGATCATCTCCACATGTCCCCGATGGAGTTGGCAGATCGAGCGGCGCGTATCGAAGTTCGTGTCGATCAGCTTCGCCAAGCGGAATGTGTCGCGATCGAGAATCGCGATGCGGGCTTCCTGCGCGAGACCCGCGAAGGTTTGCATCGCGTTTCGAACGGTGGCGTCTCCCGCATCAAATCGTGCCCGGAGATTGTTGTGCAGTACTTCGGTCGGTTCGCCGAACTCAGCGCAGTACGCGATGTACAGCGGCGGCAGGAGTGCAGGGTCAAGTCGCTCGTACACACCGCATTGGTAGCCGTGCCGCTCGACCATGTTCTCCTTCGAGAAGTCCATCGACACGAGGCCCTCGTAGCATTGGATGACGCGATCTTGCAGGCCACCGGTGATCGATAGTTCGCCCGTCTCGACACTCAACGCCAACGACGGCAGCACTTCGAGCGGAATCGAGACCTCATAGAAGTCCATCAGGGCGTGGAGCGTGGCCACGATGATGGCACTCGATCCGGCGAGGCCGACGTTGCGCGGAATGGTGCTGGAATAGCGGATGGAAAAGTTGCGGTCGTGCAGCGTCAGGCTCTGTTGCCCGCAGTACTCGACAAACCGCTTGATCGTGGCTTTAACGAGTCGCACGCCGCCGTAGTAGCCGTGCAGCCGCACGTCGTGGACGAGATCGTGAACAGAACGGAAGCGGCTCTTGTCTTCCATGCTCCACAGGATTTCGATCTCGTCCCATTCGTAGAGGACGACCTCCGCCCAGAGATTCCGCACGATGAACGAGATCGTCCGGCCGTTGTAGCCATCGGAGGGATTCCCCACGAGACCGGCTCGCGCGTAAGCGCGACGACGAATGAGCTGCATGATCCGCGCTCCTTCACGACTGAGATTGGTCGAGTAGTCCACGAACGAATTGCGTCAGCTTCGGGCCGTAGTCGGGGTCGGCCAACGCAAACTCGACGAACGTCTGGTAGTAGCTCTCGAAGTTCCCGATGTCGAAGCGACGCTCCTCGTGACCCAACCGAAAGCCGATCCCTTTGCCCCCTTCACGCAGCACGCGACGAATGGCATCGGTCAGTTGAATCTCGCCCCCTTTGCCCGGCTCGGTCTTGGCGAGGGCTGCGAAAATGGACGGCGAGAAAACGTAACGAGCCGCCACGGCGAGGTTACTCGGCGCTTCGGCCACGCTCGGCTTTTCGATCACGTCTTGCAGTTCAAAGATGTCGCCGACCGGTTGTCGCGGCAGCGCGATCCCATAGTGAACGACCTCTTCACGCGGAACCTCTTCAAACGCGATTACTACGTCGGCCTTCGTCCGCTCGAACTCCTCGACCATCCGCTCCACCACGTTCGACTTCGTGTTCACGCCCAAGATCGAATCGCCCAGCGCGACCACAAACGGCTGCGAACCGACGAACGGCTCGGCACACAGCACCGCGTGGCCAAGTCCCAATTGACGCCGTTGTCGCGTGTAGAAGTACTCCATCTGTTGCCGCTCGAAAGCCAGCTCTTGAAGTTGCTCTTCCTTACCTGTCTCACGCAGCAGCGCGATCAGTTCGGGGTTCAAGTCGAAGTGATTCTCGATCGACGTTTTGCCGGGGCCGGTGATGAACAGCAGCCGCTTCACACCGGAATGCGATAGCTCATCGACGATGTATTGCACGACCGGCTTGCGACCGACCGGCAACATCTCTTTGGGTTGGCTCTTGGTGGCGGGCAGGAGTCGAGTCCCGTGTCCGGCAACCGGGACGACCGCGATGTCGATGGGCATGTGTGGTGTCTCTGAGGTGAAGTGGCCCGAGTCGAAAACGCAGGTGGCAAGTCGGGCGGGAGGATAGCAATTCAACTCACACGACGACAGTTTGTTGAGAGCACCGCAGTGTTTTGTCGCTTTCATAATTTGCACGGCCCAAAGTGAGGCATTTCAAGGTAGCCACGTTTCGCCAGAACGTGGGCTGCTGGAGCGTCACACCCGCACGCTGGCGAGGTGCAGCTACGTCTCACTTCAGCCCGCGAGAGGTCAGATCCTCAGCTCGTCTGGGATGAGTTACCGAGCGACGCTACCATCCATGTCGTGGCGCGAGATCGGCGGCAGCCAACGTTAGGCAG
This sequence comes from Schlesneria sp., assembly GCA_043757695.1. Lineage (GTDB taxonomy): Bacteria > Planctomycetota > Planctomycetia > Planctomycetales > Planctomycetaceae > Schlesneria. The sequence goes on along the minus strand of JAYVOX010000040.1, from coordinate 206 downwards.
CTCTCCTAACCCTGATCGACGGCAACAGGAACACTCGTTACGCGGACGCAAAAGGAACAGCATGACTCGTGGCAATCGAATCGGACTTGTGAGCGTGTTGATTGTCACGCTGTTCGTGGGTGACGGGCAGCGTCGCGTCAGCGCGGCCGATCTGTCGGGTACGGCTGTCAAAGAGGCGATTGAACGCGGGAAGAAGTTCCTCGTCA
>JAYVOX010000039.1:0-2807 GCA_043757695.1 Schlesneria sp. | reverse complement strand
GTGCTGCCGACATTCAGAACGAGGCTGAGACGATTCTACGTGACTTCGGAAAAGCGTCCGAGAAACTAGATCGGGAACACCAGCGATCAACGGAGATGGCTCGCGGACTTGCAATCGGCAAGCTGCAAAGGCTTGCCGAGCGAGCCTATCGTGAGGGAGATCGAACGACCGAGACGACAGTTTGGAAGATCGTAATTTCCACTGATCCGGAAAACGAGCGCGCTCGCAAATACTTCACGGATCTCGGCACTCTTGAAGCCGTGCTGAAAGATGCCCCGGAGCCATCGAAGAAGAATTCCGCCACAACAAAAAGTCTCATCGGAAAGTGGAAGTCTCGCTTCAATAATGAAAAGACGGCAGATTTTAAGGTCAACGCAAATGGTACTGTCACATACGCTTTTCAGGGCAATCAGCCCGCCGAACTCCAACTGCAAATCCGAGATTCGATGATGTTCTTGCCTGTCCCCAAAGATAATGTCATGGAACGTTGGACCGTCGCTGGCGATAGATTGCTAATTGAGCAATGGTTCCCATTAAAGTCGTTCGATGCAAGCAAACCCCCGACGGGGTTTGGGTATGCGATACGGATCGACAAGTAGGAGGCCGAACAAGGCAGTCAACCCGAGCGGCGGATCGGGCGGATTCAGAAATCACGGGTTCTTGGCCGCCGCCGGGTTACCTTTTACGTTGGGCGTTGAAGAGCCGCTGCTCGACGCCTGACGACCAAACTCAGCGGATGGAGACAATGATGACCACAAAACACGCTGCGGTGAATGTAGTGAGCGATCGCGTTCAGATTTCCGTGAACATCAACACGGGGGGCGTGGACATCGAAGTGGGGTTCAAGCCCAACGAGTTCGCCCGCTTCCTCCCGGATCAGCTCACGATCGAAGACGCGCCCGGCCCCGTGAATCTGACGGAGCGCGGCGAGCACAAGATTTCGCTGGCGGCCGTCAGCACGTTCTTCACCTTCTCGGTGCCGATCTTCGCACAGCCCGGCACGCCGTTCACGATCAAGCTGTCCACGTCCGGCGAATGCAACGGGTGGTTCAAGTTCGGGGGACTTCAGTGCGGCGCTGACCATGGCGGCACCGTGGAGCAGACGTTCAATGCATCACTCACCGAGGGATTCACCGCGAACGGGGAGCCCCTGCGTTCCTAAAGAACGTCGGATGCCACTGGCGGCAGCTTTGCTGCCGCCAGTGGCGAATGAAGACCGACGAGGAAACAGAAGGCAAAAGACAACAAGCAAAAGATCAAAGACAGAAAAACGTGCCCAACAAGCGGGTCAAGCCGACCCGAACAAGCGGCGGGTTCTCAGTTTTCGAGGCTCTTCGGCTTCGTTGATCGTCTGTCGCTCATCGCGCCGGGTGCCACTGGCGGCAGCTTTGGGCCGCCAGTGCCGAATGACGACCGACTACGAGTCAGAAGCCAAAACAGCGAAGAGAAAAGACAGGAAAACGTGCCCAACAAGCGGGTCAAGCCGACCCGGACAAGCGGCGGGTTTTCGGCCCACGAGGCATCACCCGGAACGAACGTCAGTTGTTCATCGCGCCGCTTGTCCGGTCGGCTTACCCTGTTCGTTGGGCAGCTCAAACCAAAACAAACCCGCGCTCGGAAGCGTCTACTGATTACACTACGTCGCACAACAATCCGAACTTCGCCGGGCACGTCGCCTTCTTGGCGGCAGTGGAACGGCTGATTCACCACGGCAGCATTGCCGCGGTCGTGAGGGAATCATGTCTTCTCGCAGCGTCCGCCGTCGGCAACACAAACACACCGCGCGTCTGGCGACGCTCGAAGAACAACAACGGCAAGCTGAAATTCAAACTCTGCTCATCGGCTGGCATCACGAAGCCCAGCGGCGGGCCAATTGGCTGTCGGCTCCCGAAGTCTGGAAATTGGCCAACAATCCCAACATCCAGGCCCAGGCTCAGGCGATTGATCCCACCGGTGAATTGCAACGAACACTGGAAGTGATCTGTGCCGAAGAAATTGCCAATGTGGTGGATCGCCGAATGGCTTGTCGCTCCCACCCCATCGGCGGCAACCGGAGAACGGAATGAAATCCAAACGGTGACGATCCGTCAGCCAATGGAAAGTCGGCGGAACATCGAACGGTCAATCCAGACAAACAAAGGCAAAAGCAAATGTCCAACAAGCGGTTCAAGCGGACCCGAACAAGCGGCGGGTTTTCGGCGTGCGAAGGTCTTTGGCTTCGCTGATCGTCTGCTGTTCATCGCGCCGCTTGCTCGGGCCGCTTAACCTGGGCGTTGGGAGGCATCAACCGCAATTAACGGAGCTTCACTCCGAAGTCGGCGTCAAAAAAATCCCAGCCCCAAGCCTCGTCGTTGACCTCGCACGAAAAATAATCTTCGTCACAACAAATTGTCACGACGGACAATTCATAGTACCACTTTCTCGCACTGTGCCGGTCATTGATCGGCACGGCCAACAACCATTGGTCGCCGTTCTCAAAAAGCTGCCCGCGTCTCATTGGTTGCCAGCCCGACACGCATTTCGGAAGTCGCGCAGCATCTGGCAAATGGTCAATCACATCGAGCACGTCAGCCATGATTGAAAGTCTTTCGTCAATTGAAAGGTCACTGAACCGCAATCGAACAGCCGCCCAACAAGTCGGTCAAGCCGAGGCGGCGACGACGCGGATTGAAGTAGGTGAGTCGGTCGCGCCGCCCGGCTTACCTTTGGTGATATCCGAGACCGTGGCGTCGGCATTGATGAGCAGCCAGACGCTGTTGGCCGCATCCAGCGGGGGGGTGAAGTTTCCCGGCCCCTCGGTGATGCCG
>JAYVOX010000038.1:0-10413 GCA_043757695.1 Schlesneria sp. | reverse complement strand
CGACAGACTTCGAGACTCGACGGATGCTCGCCCGGTGACAGCGCGATCGTCCCGCTCAACCCGTGCGTCAGCCCGCGCAGGGCCAAGTTGTTCGCCTCCGTCCCGCCACTCGTGAAGATCAACTCCTTCGGTTCGGCACCCAGCCAACCGGCGATCGCCTCACGACTCGCTTCGAGAACCTGCCGTGCCTTGCGACCCGCGCGATGCGGACTGCCGGGATTTCCAAAACAGTCCAGCATCACGCGCGCCACCACCTCGACCACATCGGGCAATGTGGGCGTCGTCGCGTTGTTATCGAAATAAATCAAAGCAGCCATACCCCAAGAATAAGCCGAGCGCCGGGGGTAGTTCCACCCCAGCAACGCACCTCAATCGGCAACCTTCATTTGATCCGTCGTACCGCAGAAAAGCCAAGACCTGCCGGTCGCCTTACTTCCCCTCTGACGCCTTCAATCGGGCGAGCTGCGTCTCGAACGCTTGGGCCTGCGGGCGAAGTCCCGCTGCCGTGAATTTACGGATTGCTCGCTCCAGCATCTTCATGCAGTGCGGACTCGATTCGTTCCCCCGTTTCTGCGGGATCAGCGGCATGAACTCTTGATAGAACTGCAACAACTGTCGAGTCGCTCCCTTGATGTCGGCACAAACTTGTTCGAGTTTGTCGAGTCGCTTCGGAACGTAGCGCCTGAAGAACTCATCCCGCTTGGGAGCAAGAGTCGTGTCTCCAGCCCGTCTGATGGATTGCTGTTTACCCATTCCTCGTGCGCAGGTAAGTGTCTCCCCGACTGTAAGCTTGTCGCGCTGTCAGGGAGGATCGTCGATGCGTGCGTGGACGAAGATTGCGAGTCTGTTGCTGCTGGGAGTGTTCTGTCCAAGCCTAGCCGGTGCAGCGCCGAATGAGATCGCGACGGCACTTGCAGCAGCCGCGCTGGCCGATCCCGCGCAGTGGCAGTTCATCGGCTGTAGCGCCTACAAATCGGCGGACCTGCGTGACGCACTGGCCGCGAATCTCGATGTCATTGTGGCGACTCGTTCGGCCGGAACGGTCGATCAGTTGATCTCAGCCGTGACGCGCCAATTGACGCTCGGGTATCGAGCCGGCGGCTATCACGAAGCGACTGTTTCGGCAGATGTCGATCCCACGGGGAGGCAACTGGTCATTACCGTGGATGAGGGACGACGGTCGCTTCAAGCGAAGATTGAGGTGCGCGGAGCAACCACGATCGATGTCGAGCGACTCGCCAAAGAAGTCACTCAAAAGTATGCCCCGGCCGATGCGATTCCGATCTTTCAGGGATCAGCTCCGACAGGAGATGCACCGCTCATGTGGATCAAGCCGAACGGCCAACCGGTGAGTCTGCATGAGCCGTTTTGGAAACCGGGCCATCCGGTGTCGTTCGTCCCTTCCGCGTGGAAGAACTGGGAGCCGCTCATCCGCCTGATGCTGAATCGGCAGGGCTATGCGGATCCGGTCGTCGTGGCAACGGTCGAGCTGGCGGATGATGGAACCGCGACGCTCATCATCGCGGTGCAAGAGGAAGGCCCGCGCACGGTCCTCGGTGAGATCGAGGTGTTCGGCAATGAGCGGAACTCGACCCCGGACATTCTCGATTACTTGCAACTGAAACCGGGAATGCCGTTCGACTCGATGCAACAAGCCCGTGCGAACTGGCGGTTGCGTCAATCGGCTCGATTCCTCAAGCACGATGTGGAACTGATCGCGTCCCCGTTGGGAGATGCTCCGCCTCGTCTGAAGCTGACGCTCGTCGAAGCACCACGCGTGCCGACGTTGCAGGAGCCGTTCTCGGAGATTCAACAGGTGGCCATTCGCGCGGCCCAGTGGATGTCCACACAGCGTGAATTCGATTGGCAGGTTTCGGCTCGGTTCAAAAACAGTGAACCGGGGACAACGTCATTCTGGAATGAGCTGCTCGATCATCGGGAAGCCACCGCTCGGTACATCATCTCTCCCCGCGAACGCGCGGCGTTGGTTGAACTTGGCGTTACCGATACCGACGGACGGCTCGTCTGGGGACAAGTGCTGTCGGCCAGGCACGACGCGGTGTGGTTGCTGGCTCCCCATCGTCAGTCGAAGCTGGAATGGGGCGGCTTCCATGGAACGCTGCTGCTGCAATTGGTGCTGGATGTTCAACCTGCCGACAAAGAAGGCCGCATGTCCCACATCAAGTTTGGATCGGGCTTGAACAGCAAGGAAGCACGTGACGGACTACCGATCCGTGACGACATTACCATCGTTCCGCTGGCCATGATTCTGGAGGCCACGCGCGACAGCAGTCGAGTCGAATTGAACGACGAACGGATGACGATTCGTGGGCAATCGAAGGGCGATGTGTCCACGTTCGAGATGGTGATTGAGGCTCCCACAGGGCGGCTCATCACTTGGCAATTCGACTTCGGTGGCAGTCGGATTGAGCTTCGGATGGAAAAAGGCGCGTATGCCGCCGCCGTTCGCAAATGGCAACCGGATCGAGACATCTCTCATAACCAACAGCACCCCGATGCACCGGTCACGTCACTGCTCCAGTACGTCGCCGACGAGGCACGCGGCATTGAGAAGCTGCAATCGCAACCTCTGCCCGCGTGGTTCCGCATTGCCGAACGACTCGTGGCTTCGGGCGTGTTGCGGCCACTCGATGAAGCGGTCGTCCTGTCGTCTGATGGCGGCCAGTCGCTCGCCCCGTTCACGATTCCCGTCGAGCCGAATCCCAAGTCGCCGCTCGGTACTTTCGCGTGGCTCGATCCCGCCCTGCGCGCCGCGCTCCCGTTCTACGCGAAAGTCTGCCCGCGCGAGACGCCCGGCTGGACGATCGGTCGCGAAGCCACGCTGCTCTTGCTGCAACCGAAAGGAGTCCCCATCCCCTCCCCTCTTGGTGTGAGCCTGATGTTGGAAGAGGCACAGGCGGGGCCGCTGCACTTTCTAATGGCGGCGCAGTTGTTTGGTTGTTTCTCACCGGGACATCGAGTGGTACTGGCGGGTCGCGGCTTACGCGAGATGTCCGCAGACGCCTTCGGCCGCGACATCGCGTCGTTCATGAATGACAAGAGCGTTTTGTCGCAGATGGCCAAGGTCTTGGCCCAGCTCGTGCGAGAATTGGACGAACCCGATTTGCAGGACCTCGCGGAAATGCTCCGTCTCGCCCCCGCAGAACAAGCCACGGTGGCCACCCTGTTTCAGGAATTGTCTCGCCGCCGAGATGAACCCGCCGACCGCCTGCTTCCCGAACTGGCCAAACAAGCCTGGCCCGTAATCCACGCGCGCGTCGAAGGAGCCTTGAAAGAACTGGCCATCCCCCCCGCAGCTTCCTCACGCACACCGCCACGAGTCGCGGAACAGCCAGTCCAACCCGCATTCCATGAAAAGTGATCGTCCAACCCGAATGAACTCATTGTGTCGTAAGTGCGACGAACGTTCATGACTCACAACACGGGTCTGTGACGAGTGATTCGCGCGCGGCACCGATTCCGATACGTCACGCAAATGAGGTTCTATCGGCCGGCGGGGTGGCCGGGGTTGGAGTCCGCCTTGGGCGAAACCCCGGAAGAATAGGCCAAAACGACGTGACGAAGCTCTCGCCTTACGAAGGGTGGTATCACAGGCGGTGATCATCAAAAGACCGAGGATTCCCGTTGGTCCAGCCCCGGCCACCCCGCCATTCGGTCTACGATTCTGTGACGCAACGGCAAAGCGGATGGCCACCTGACTTGATTGCCAGCCGATCAACCCCGCGTTCGTGGTCCTTCAGTCGATGAATCGTGACCTGATCTGGTCGGATTTCCGCGATCACTGTGCCAGCGCATGCAAGGTTCCGAGGCTTGCCACTCAGCGTGACATCGCGACGGCGTAACGAACGACAAGGCTCATCGGGTGGTCGGACGCCTAGCCGAAGAGATTCGACATTGTCCGAACATTGCTTCGTGAGCTGCGTACATAAGACATGGAACTTCTGCTCGACCAGCTTCTCAATGACCCGTGGTCGAGGATGGCCATGTCCATTACTTGTGCCAACCGAAACTACGGCATACTTCGGTCGCAACGCCGACTCATACATGAAGGCAAGATCGGCGGCTTCGTCTTTGTCTGCGTAAGCTACTTTGCCACCATGATGAGGCACCGCACACACATCACAGGAGATCGGCGCTCCACCGTTTCGGAGATGGACTTGTCTCCATTGCTCGACCGTCGAGTCACCGGGGAAAATGATGCGCCGTTCGCCGCAATCCAGAGACAAGATGCCACTGGTCGCGTTCGGTGTTCGACCTGCTTGGGCCGACCAGTTCTCGATGAGTGTCGGCGAATACAGGCGAATTCGAAGGCCAGTGGTCACATCAATGAACAATTCACGAACCGTGCCATCGCATTCCAAGCGAACTGGTGGCGTGGATAACCTCTTTGATCGTAGCTCAGACTCGATCAAGGAATACAACGGCGACTCACCGAAGGGGCGATCTTGGAGGACATAGAGACAATCGATTGCGTTCGGGTACGCGGAAAGAACTCCACTCGCACCACCCAAATGATCCGCGTCGTTATGGGAGATGACGAGAGCGACGATCCGATCTACATACCGCTTGAGCAATTTCAACGGTACGAACGAGCCACTCTTTGGTCCGCAATCGATGACGATCGCACGCCTATTCCCCAACAAGACAACTTGTGAAGTCCCTTGCCCAACATCAAGAAAGTAGCATTCGCTGACAGGCGGAAGCATTGGCTAGTCCCAGGTTGTCTCGGGAAGACTGCTCGTTGTTGCCCAGCCATCAAACGCGCTTTGAATCTGGCTCTCGGACAGTCGGTCAAACTGCGGGAGACGTTGAACCGTCCGAATTTTCAATAGCCGCCCCGTTTCCTTGTCGAGATCAGCGAATGCTTCAAACCACTGGCCCGGTTTGAAGCCGGCCATTTCGGGAGGGCCATTTTCTGGAGTCCACGTATCGACGGCTCCAGAAACCCAACGAATCTTCTGATGGCGATTTCGCATGTCCTGAGTTTGGCCGATCCGACGAACCGTCAATGGACGAGTGTTCTCGTAAGCCTCAACATCGATCACCGACTTGAGAACCGCCCACTTGCGGCGTTCTTGGTCATTCATCTCGAACAACCGTTGGCCCCAAAGCTGTTGAAAGCCAATGTGGATCTGGTTTGACCAATCCTGCATCGCCATCGACAGGGTTGGTCCGTGTCCAACGAATTCGTTTCCGGTTGCATCAACAATAAATTCGCCTTCGCCCGATGGCGTTCCTCGGGGTGGAAGAAAGCGGCCCGTCGCACGTTCGCGAAACGGATACATCGCCTCACCGACAATGACTTCTCGGATCACCCGCTGTAGGACGCTGTAATTCGTCTGGAATTGTTCCCAATCCTGAGCAGACGTTTTGAATTCGTTGTCGATGTTCGGCCGCACGTATGCGGGTGGTGCAAGCATCATTTTGCGTTTCCCCTATTCCGGTGTTGGCTGGAACAATGCCCAGCCCGCCGGAGTAAAACAAGCCCTGAAGCATGTGTACAGGTTGGTATGCGCTTCATTCAGGCGAAGAACAATTGCATCGGTATCGCTGGTGTCAATCTCTTGGCAGTCAGAGTGCCACTCTAGCCGAAACCGGTATACGTCTTCTTGGTTCTCAATGTCAGCACGACCACCAAGTTCGCTGCCAAAGTGCATACTGACTCGATCTCGTTTGTCGCCACCTCGGAATGCCAATCGAATCGCAAACTTTTCAACGGGATCAAATGGGGGACCGGGAAGTTTTGGATGGACATAAAAAAAAGCTTCGATTTGTAGTTGTCGGTCTATTCCTGCGGGAATCTCCACAAGATCAACATAATGCAAACCGACCTGTCGAATCTCTCGCCAACCGAATTGATCGACATGCCGGTCAAGGAACCCAAACGCCTCGTCACGCAAAGACGTGAAGCCGGGGTAATCCGCTTCACCTCGGGTGAATCCAAATCTCAAATCATTCTTGCCGACTTCGAGCCATTTTCTGCCGCTCTGGTCACGAATTCGAACGCGATCAACTTCCGTCTTGCCGCGAATCTCGTTTGGTGCTCCCGTTGCCGCTCGGCTCACGATTTGAATTGTGTCCGTCTGAACGAAATCAAATTCCGGTTCAACAAACTCAGACGCCAGCGTCTCCAGGAAACGAAATGCGTTCTTGTGTTCCCAAGCTGTTGAATCGCCGTCACCGAATGAAAAGGCGATCCAAGCTTCGGTGATTGGTGGCCGCTTCAATTCTCCCATTTTTGACCTCGCGAGTCTGACACAAAGTTACTGTAGGCAGATGGCAGATTATGCCGCCGTCAATGTTTACGGCACGGTCAACTCGACCAGATCGCCGCGTTTCTCTTGAAGCTGGCGGGCGGTTTCGGGATCGACGTAGTCGCTGTGGCAGGAGGCTTTCGCTTCGTCTTCGGCGGTCATGGTCTTCTTGGTTTTGGCGGCGAGGCGATGGATTTCGTCGGGGCTGAGTACGCCTCGCTTGGCGAGGATGTCCTGTTGTTCGGGGGTGAGGGCGGCGGAGACTTTGGCCTTCTCCCACTGGTAGTTCTCGTCCTTGCCCGAGGTGAATTCGACGATCTCCTTGCTGATGCGGACGCTGCACCAGTCGTGGCCGCACATGGCGCAGAAGTCGGTATCGACATCGAGGTCTTCGTCGTGATAGGCGCGGGCCGTGTCGGGGTCGAAGCTGAGATCAAAGTGCTTCTGCCAGTTGAGGGCCGCACGGGCTTTGGTCAGTTCGTCGTCGCGGTCTCGCGAGCCGGGGATGCCCAGCGCGACATCGGCCGCGTGGGCGGCGATCTTGTAGGCGATGCAGCCCTGCTTCACATCGTCCTTCTTGGGGAGGCCGAGGTGTTCCTTCGGCGTCACGTAACAGAGCATCGCCGCGCCGTGATAGCCCGCGGCGGTCGCTCCGATGCAGCTTGTGATGTGGTCGTAGCCGGGGAAGATGTCCGTCACGAGCGGGCCGAGGACGTAGAACGGCGCTCCGTGGCAAAGTCGCCGTTGCAGCTTCATGTTGAACTCGATCTGATCGAACGGGACGTGGCCCGGTCCTTCGACCATGACCTGTACGCCCTTTCGCCAAGCTCGTTCGGTCAGTTCGCCGAGCGTGACGAGCTCGGCCAGTTGCGCTTCATCCGTCGCGTCGGCGAGGCCACCCGGACGGAGTCCGTCGCCGATCGAGAACGTGACATCGTGTTTCCGCATCACGTCGCAGATGTCTTCCCAGTACTGATACATCGGGTTCTGTTCGCCATGCACCAGCATCCACTTGGCCAACAAAGAACCTCCGCGACTGACGATGCCGATGAGCCGCTTGGCGATGTACGGCAGATGTTCTCTCAACACGCCCGCGTGAATCGTGAAGTAATCGACTCCCTGCGCCGCCTGCTGTTCGAGCGAGTCGAGAATGATCTGCGGCGTCAGTTCTTCGATCTTGCGACCGATGATCATCGAGTAGATCGGCACGGTCCCGATCGGCACGGTGCTGTTGCGGACGATGGCGTCGCGGCAGGCATCAAGGTCTCCGCCGGTCGAAAGGTCCATCACGGTGTCGGCTCCCCACCGCTCGGCCCACTTCAACTTCTCGACCTCTTCATCAGTACTCGATGAAACGGGCGAGGCCCCCATGTTCGCATTGATCTTCGTCTTCGAGGCCCGCCCAATCGCCATCGGGTCGAGCTGATACTTGAGATGATTCTTGTTCGCCGGGATGACCATGCGTCCCGCCGCGACTTCGTCTCGCACCTGCTCGGGCGTGAGATGCGACTCCCGCTCAGCAACGCGAGCCATCTGCGGCGTGACGATGCCGAGGCGAGCCGACTCAAGCTGCGTGATGGGCGTGAAGCCAGCCGGCGGCTGCCATGCGGCGGCTTGTTCGTAGTGGGACTCGAAGCCGGGACGCAGCGTCCAATCGCGCGGCATGAAGTCCCACGCCGTCTTCTCCGACGGCGCGGGCATCCCCGGCGTATCGGGCGAGGCAAACGTGAGTGCCCCTTCACGACCCGGCAGCAGCACGGGCTTCAACGCGAAGCTTCCCGGTGTCGTCCCTTGCGCGGTCGTTGACGGGTTCAACCCCAGCGGAGGGAGTTGGTACGAACGATCCATCACGGCAGTCTTCATCGAGGCAAACTCCAGCAGACAAAAGCGACGACCGGCCAGCCGGTCAGAATGGTTTCAAGCGGGCCGCATAGTAGTCCGCGCGAAGCGACTTTTCAAAACGGCTCACACGAATGAACCGGCTACTTTGCGTTGCGTGGTCGCATCGGCGCTAACGATGCTGTTCGAGTTGGAATGTGGCAGGCGCGGACGCGATCTGGTAGAGGATGCCACGTAAACAGAACCTCCTTGCTCAGGAAGCAATTTGACATGAGTTACGACGTGTACGGTGTGGGCAATTCGCTGGTGGACATTCAGGCGCGGATTGATGACGCGCTGCTCGGGCGGTTGCAGTTTCCCAAGGGGATCATGACGCTGGTTGATGAGCCGACGCAGTCGCGCGTGCTGGGATCGCTGCATGGCGTGGCACTGAACCGCTGCGCGGGCGGATCGGCGGCGAACACGATTGCGGGCGTGGCCGACTTCGGTGGGCAGGCGGCTTACGCAGGGAAGCTGGGGCGAGATGAACTCGGCGAAGTTTGGCTGAAGGACATGCGCGATCTCGGTGTCTCGGTCGTGACGCCTCAGGGCGACGGTCAGACCGGGACGTGTGTCTGTCTGATTACCGAGGACGCTCAGCGGACGATGCTCACGCATCTCGGGCTGTCGGCGACGCTCGGGCCGGACGACATTGATGAGGCCTCGATCAAGCAGTCGAAGTACGTCTACATCGAAGGCTATCTGTTCGCGGGTGACTCGACCAAGGCCGCTGCTCTGAAAGCCATTGACCTGGCGAAGCGGCATGGCGTGAAGGTCGCCTTCACCGTGTCGGACCCGTTCCTGATCAACTTCAATCGTGACCTGTTCTGGAAGCTGATCGAAGGCCCGGTCGATCTGCTGTTCTGCAATTTGGAAGAGGCTCGCAGTTTGACCGGCAAGACGGACCCGATCGACTGCGCGCAGGAGATTCACCAGCACGCGGCCAACGTGGCGCTGACGCTGGGGCCGGATGGTTCGCTGCTGATGCACGAAGGCCATTCGTATCCGGTGGAGGGAGTCAAAGTCTCCGCGATCGACACGACCGGTGCCGGTGACATGTATGCGGCGGGAATTTTGTACGGCATCACGAACGGACTCAGTTGGCCGCAGGCGGGCCATCTGGCGTCGCACGCGGCCGCGCGCGTGGTGGCTCAGATGGGAGCGAGACTCGAACGTAAGTTCACTTCAGCGGAAGTGGTGGAGTTGCTCAAGTAGTCCGCCAGATTCAGTGAGTGGCGAAGTTGCGTGGTTTCGCCGCCCGATGGCCGATAGTCAGTGAGTCTGATCGTCTCTCGCAACACGGGGCTGCCAACCTGTGTGCAGGGCGTGAATGACCCCGCCCGCGTTCTTCCCATTCATCCGTACTCCGGCCGTGCGATCCAAACAGCCATTGAATCGCACGGATGGCACGGCCGGAGCACGGATAAAACAGGTCATGGAAATCCCAACGGCTGTTGCCGACACTGACTAAACTTGATTCAACTGCCTCAGATTTGAGGAATGAAGAATCCCTTCACCCGCTCCCTCTCTCGCCTGCGTCAGATTCCGAAGTCACGGCGGGGCGAGGGGACAAACGAAGAGACGTAACGCGTGGCGTTGTTTCCATCCAGATTGAGTCCTCTCCAGAAGGTCGTCGCTTGTCATGAGCAGGTGGTGTTCTATCCGTCCTACGCTGCGCGGACGGCAGACGGCGAAGGCTGGTCACTGGTGGTTCAGGGGCGCGTGTTCGACCCACGCATCTCTTGGCTGCGTCGCAAGCCGATGCTCGCCGTCGTGAAGCGGGTTCTGAAATTCGACCGGACTTCGGAAGAATACTTTCGCAGTCGGATGCGGCAGTTTTTGATGAGCGGTCTGCGCGGCCGTTCCGTCAACGTGCGACTCGGCAATCGCGAGCATCTCGTCGGTGAGTCCGACTACATGGGCTTGTTCCGTGGCACATTGACGCTGACGAATGACGAGGTCGCTCAACTCGCTGGCGGAACGGTCCCGCAAAACCTGTGGCTCCCGTTTGGAGCTGCTTTGCCCGACGACGATCAACGCGAGTATCACGGCCAGTTGCAGTTCCTCGAACCGACCGGCACGTCGATCATTTCGGACATGGACGACACGATCAAACACAGCAACGTCCCCAACCGACGCGATCTGTTCCGGAACACGTTCCTGCGGACGTTCGCTCCCGTCGTCGGGATGCCCGAGTTGTATCGCGAGTGCGCTGCTGCTGGTGCTGCGTTCCATTTTGTCTCGGGCAGTCCGTGGCAAC
>JAYVOX010000037.1:0-2811 GCA_043757695.1 Schlesneria sp. | reverse complement strand
GCCGCCATCGCCATTGCCGAGCAGATCAAGGCGGGCCAACTGAAAGGGACTGTCCGCTTCTACGGCTGTCCAGCCGAAGAAGGTGGCAGTGGCAAGACGTTCATGGTGCGAGCGGGTCTGTTCGACGACTGCGATGCCGCGCTGCACTGGCATCCGTCGGGACGCAACACGGCGGGCGATGCGTCGTGTCTGTCGCGAGCCGCCGTGAAGTTTCGCTTTCGAGGAAAGAGTGCTCACGCCGCCGGTTCGCCCGAACAGGGCCGGTCGGCTCTCGACGCCGTCGAACTCACGTGTCACGCCGCCGAGTTGTTGAGGGAACACACGCCCGACTTCACTCGCATCCACCATGTCATCACGGCGGGAGGCGGTGCCCCCAACGTCGTCCCCGACTTTGCCGAAGTCTTTTTCTACGTGAGGCATCCCAAGGCCGAGATCGTAAAGGAACTCTATCCGCGCCTCGTGAAGTGTGCTCAGGGCGCGGCCCTCGCCACCGAGACGAAGCTTGAAGAGTTGTACCTCGGCGGCACGATGGAGATCCTGCCGAACGACACGCTCGCGCAAGTGGCCCTCCAGAATTTGAACACTCTGAATGATCTCAAATACTCAGCCGAGGACGTTGAGTTCGCTCAACGACTCGAATCGTCACTGACCAAACCGCAGCCACTCGACTCGATCCGACAGGTCTTCAACACGAGTAATGAGGTCGGCAAAGGCTCGACCGATGTGGGCGATGTCTCGTGGGTCGTGCCCACGGCGGGTTTCACAACCGCCTGCTACGTCCCCGGCACGTCAGCTCATTCGTGGCAAGCCGTCGCCGCCGGCGGAACGTCCATCGGCAGGAAGGGCATGCAACTCGCCGCTCGCACGATGGCGGCCAGCGCGTGGGACTTGTTCCAACAACCCAACACTCTCGCCGCCGCCAAAGCCGAACACACGAAGCGACTCAACGGCAAGAAGTACGAGCCACTGCTCTTGCCCAACCAAAAGCCGCCACTCGACTACCGCAACGCGCCGAATGCACCTTAGAACCTGTTCAAGAACGACGCCGTGTTTTGAACAGCCTGTCCCGTCGGCGGAGCGACGGGACGACGGTCATCGCGTCGCTCCGCCGACGAGGCCAATCACGGAGTCATTCCGAGACAGGACCTTAGGATCGTTCGAGAAATAAGTGTCGTGATTGTGTGATTGGCTTTGGACGTGGGTTTGGTTCACCGCCTAAGGTAGCCCTGTCGCTCCGCGACAGGTGGCGCGAGGGAACCAGTGCGAGTTTGAACGGCCAACACGCTGCTTGGCGATTGGGCGATCTACGTTCCCTCGCGCTTCCTGTCGCGGAGCGACAGGGCTACCTTGGCCAGACCGAAGCAGACAGTTATTTGTCGAACGAGCCTTACCGCGCGAGTCCACAACTCGCCGCACTGCCGCTACAATCCCGCCCCGCGTTCAATCATTCTTGTCGAAGGGTTTTGGCTGATGGCCGTGTTGATGCAGATTCGGGATGCTCACAAGCATTATGGCGAGCAAGTGTTGTTGGACGGGGCAGACGCGACGATTTCGGACGACACGAAGGTCGGCTTCGTTGGTCGCAACGGCGCGGGCAAGAGTACGCTGCTCAGAATCCTGCTGGGTGAGGAAGAGCTCGACAGCGGCGAAGTCATTCGACACCCCAATCTTCAAGTCGGCTACTTGCGACAGCACGACCCGTTCCTGCCGGGCGAGTCGGCTCACGACTTCCTGATCCGCGACAGCGGGCAGCCCGAGTGGAAGTGCGGCGAAGTGGCTGGCGAGTTCGAGCTGAAGGGTGAATACCTCGATGGTCCCGTCGCTCGACTGTCGGGGGGCTGGCAGACGCGCGTCAAACTGGCGGCGCTCTTGCTGCACGAACCGAACCTGCTGCTGCTCGATGAACCGACGAACTTCCTCGACCTGCGAACTCAGATTCTGCTGGAACACTTTCTGCGGCACTTCAAGCAGGCCTGTTTAATCGTCTCCCACGACCGGGCGTTTCTCGGCGCGACGTGCAGCCACACGCTCGATCTGACGCGCGGCAAGCTGACGATGTACCCCGGCAAGATCGATGCGTACCTCAACTATCAGCGCGAGCAGCACGAGCATCTCGTCCGCTCGAACGCGGCCATCATGGCCAAACGCAAAGACCTCGAAGTCTTCATCGCGAAGAACAAGGCGCGCGCCAGTACCGCGACGCAGGCTCGATCGAAGACGAAGCAACTCGAACGATTGGAGTTGTCAGACATCGCCGTCGATGAACCGACCGCCTGCGTCCGGGCACCGCAAGTCGAACCGCGCGGGGGAGCGGCGTTCCGCTGTCGCGAGTTGGCCATTGGATATGGCGAACGACAAGTCGCCAGCGGCATCACCCTCGAGATCGACCACGGCCAGCGAGCGGCCATCGTCGGCGATAACGGCCAAGGAAAGACAACGTTCCTGCGGACGGTCGTTGATTCGCTGAAGCCGCTTGCCGGTGAGACGCGCTGGGGGCACGGTTGCCAGATCGGCACGTATGCTCAGCACGTCTACACCAGCCTGCCCGACAAGCAGACCGTGTTGGAATACCTCGAAATGAACGCGGCCAAAATGACGAAGCCGCAGACGATTCTCGACATCGCCGGTGCGATGCTGTTCCGTGGCAACGCCGTGCAGAAGCCGATCTCGGTGCTCTCGGGAGGGGAGCGCGCACGCGTCTGTCTCGCGGGCTTGTTGCTCAGCAATTACAACGTGCTGGTCCTCGACGAACCGGGCAACCATCTCGATGTCGATACGGTCGAGGCACTCGCACAGGCCCTGACCGACTAC
>JAYVOX010000036.1:0-10435 GCA_043757695.1 Schlesneria sp. | reverse complement strand
ACGATGCTCACGGCAAACCCCAGCAGCGCCGTGAGTACCACCGTGATCCCGATCCCCGTTTCGAGCATCCAGTAACTGATCGTTTTGACGGCGAACTCCCGCGAGGTCAGGACTTCGACATGTGTGAACGCTGCACGCAGGCGATCGCGCACGGCCTCGGGCGAATGGCCCGCCGCACAGCGGACCAAGGCATAGGTCACCTCATTCGGCGAATAGCGGCGATCGTAGCGAATGGCAGAGTTGATCGAGGTGAAGATGAATGGGGAGGCGGTAAACGTCCGGACGCCGCAGGAAATCCCGCGCACAATCGCACGGCGACCATACATCTCGGCTTCGTCACCGATGCGTCCCACGCCCAGTGCGCGCAAGAATAACTCATCGACGATCACGCCGTTGGGAAGATGCACGTTGTCTACACTTCCCTCCTGCAATTCCCACGGTCCGGCAACGCAACTCGCGTCCAATCCGATCACCTCCACATTGACTTGGCGACCGTCCGGGCGCTGCCACGTATTCCATGCCATAGTCATTCCCTCAGCCCATTCGACCCCCTCCACAGAACGACATTGAAAAACACGCTGTCGAGGAATCGGCGTCCCGTAGTCGAACGCTGGCGTTCCATTGGCCATGATCCACACGTCCGCCTTCGCATGTCGGATAATCGCAGAGGTCGTGTTGCACCAGCCTACCAACATCCCGATCTGAGCGATGGACAGAAAGAACAGGAACCCCAGCCCGATGATCGTGACCACGGTGCGGGTTGGCTTGCAGGTCAGGATTCGCCACGCGATGCGGGTCATGTGTCTTTCTTTACGGGTCGGGAGTAAGGCGCTGTTGGAAAGTTCTGACCTTCGATGTTGAATGTCGTTGCGGGAGGGGTTACTGGAGCCGCTCTTGTAGCTCTCTCACTGACGCCGAGCCTTTGTCATCTAATCTGCGAGAAAGTATCTCGCTCGTCTCATATTTTCCGTCGAGCCTGTTACGGAAAACGTTACATTCCATTCACAGATTCAGGTACCGGGCCCCCTCCTCCGATCTTTAGTCGATACTTGAGTAACGCTGTTCCAATACGTACCCGAATCCACAGTGGAAGCGCTGACACAATTGGGAACAGAATTCGGTCCAGTCGATTACTGATACTGAGAAGTTGATCGACGTGTGCAAGCGATCTTTTCACAACCACACTTGGTTCCATGAACATTGCATGAGGAACGGCCCCCTGTCGCTTATGAAATGGGGTGTTTGTAGTACCTGGAAAAACGACCTGAAAGAGCAACTGAGTGTTGCGGCACTCATACGCTACTGCATATGAATAATAGAGCAAGAACGCCTTGGTCGCTGTATACACGGCATTGTAGGCAATAGGAGTAACGGCATTGATGGATGCAACATGCAAGATGAGACCACGCTCCGCTCGGATCATCATTGGGAGGATATGTCGACAAATGAGTGTTGGGGCGAGGGCATTAAGAAATACCAATTTTGTATAAAGTTGTGCCGAATGCGAAACAAATTCCCCTTTGACGCCAAAGCCAGCATTGTTAACCAGAATTGCAACCTCGTACTGGTCACAGACCCCCAGAAGGCTTTCGACTCCTGACTCGCAACTCAAGTCGGCGATCACTTCAATCACTTCGACCCGAAACTCATCACGCACGGTTCGTGCCGCAGCCAACAGCTCACGTTCGTCAATTGAGGTCGCAATACAATTGCAGCCGGCTGCTGCAAGGGCACGCAAGTACTCATATCCGATGCCGCTCGATGCCCCGGTGATCAAGGCAAAGCAGGTCTTGTTCCACGATTTGTCAAGCCATTGCTGTACGTTCATTGGATCGATGGCCAATCTGAAATGAGGTTGTAGTGAGTCTACTGTGGAGTCTGTAAACAATTCTTATGTGATCTCAGAATATTTAAAAACGGTGACCTGACGTGTGCAAGATGCCTCTCGTCATATGCAGAAAGCGCCTGTACAACCACATTGCCAAACTCCGGATGACTCAATGATGGAATATGCGGCCTGTAGCCAAGTCGCTCGAATGATGGAACGAGCCTAGGGCGGCAGTCGATAATGTCGTGCGTGATTCCGTTTTTGATATTAAATTGGTATGCAGCCATTTGAAGCAGCAGCGTAACACGACTGCCACGAAATTCTTTTAAGACCGCGAGACGTGTTGTAATCGAGACGGAATTGCGGTCTACGGATTCCGGAAGTAGCGGTACACCATATGCTTTGTAGTAAAATCCGATATCCGATTCCCGCAGCAGATGTGTCCGAACCGTTCCAACTATTCGGTTGTCTACCCGAGCCGCAAAGATGTGACCAGAGGCGTCAAGTGGCTCAAGAACAGTGTGGTCATGATGGTCTGCGTACCGCATTGCGAGGCCCATCTCATTAACATTCACTTCGTATCGCAACAGGGCAACCTCCAAGATATCTCGCTCCGTTTCGATGCGATCGACAACAATGCGGCTCGGCAGGATCGTTGCTCCCCCACCGTCAGGTTGTTTCTCCAAGTACGCCGTCAGTTCCCGCAGCGTGCGGTACTCGTAGATCGTCTCCGGCGACAGACTCAGCCCGGTGGCCTGTTCAATGGTCAGTGCGATCTCGACTGCCCCGACTGAATCAACCCCCAGCGACATGAACGACACATCCTCGCCGATGGAGTCCACGCTCTGATCCAACTCGGAACGCAACCAGCCGACGATCTTGTCGTGCAGCAATTGCCTGAGCGCATCGTGTACCGTTGCACCAGCAACGCCACGGACTGGGGAGTCAGGAAGAGAGGGCAAATCTTCCGTCTTGAGGCCCGAAGGGTCGGAATTCGATAGCCCAGGGCAACGCCCTGGGTCAACGGTCGAGATGGAATCAAAGCCCTGAAGGGGCGACACCTTGTCGCCGTGTTGTCGCGCCCCTTCAGGGCTTGGCGATTGTGGCGACAGTGAACCCAGGGCGTTGCCCTGGGCTATCGAGTCTTGGCCCTTCAGGCCAGCACCGCAATGGATCGGATCAACGCGGTGCGGATTCGATTTGCTCTGCCAAACATGAATGAAATCCTCGCTGCCTTTCTGCAACAGTTCGCGACAGGCTCGACGCTGCACTTTGCCGGACGAGGTGCGCGGGAACGTCGCTGGACGCAGGAAGGCGATTGCATCCACCGCGATCTCGAACTCGTCGCCGATCGCTTCCCGCACCGCCGCGACCAGCGCATCGAGTTGCTGCCGAGCCGCCGCATCCTTCTCCGCCGCGCGCGCCGTGCGCACCAACTCACGATTCGCCTCGATCACCACGGCAAGTTTTTCGGTGCCATCATTGTTTAACCCCCACGCCAACGGCGTGGGCGGCGATTGTTCCGATGACGAAAATCCGCGCACGCCGATGGCGTTGCGGTTAAACGACGCGCTCCCGACCACCGAGAACGCGGCACACGAGTTCGCTTCCACAAACGGCAGCACGCGCTCGACGGCCCGCTCCACATCCTGAGGATAAATGTTGCGGCCTCGGATGATGATCAAGTCTTTCAGACGCCCGGTGATGTAAAGCTCGCCATCACGGAGAAAGCCGTAATCGCCCGTCCGAAACCACGAGCGTTGATCGCCTGCGATCTTGGCTTGAAACACAGGGGTCTTCTCTTCAGGACGATTCCAATACCCAGCCGCGATGCTCGCACCGTGCAGCCACACTTCGCCGACCTGATCGGCAGCGCATTCCGTGGATGTTTCCGGATTGACGATTCGTACATCGAGATCAGTCCCGATCTGGCCGCAACTGATCGACTCTTGGACGCGTTCTGTTTCGGGAGTTGCCTCGCGGATGCGATGACATTCGAGTTCATCCGCATCCAGTCCAACGATCGGCGATTCCACCAGCGCCGGCCCTCCGGAAACGAACAATGTCACCTCCGCCAGCCCGTAACACGGGAAGAATGCTTCCGATCGGAAACCACAGCTTGAGAAGGCTGTTGCGAATCTTTTCAGCGTCTCAGCTCGCACTGGTTCGGCACCGTTGTAGGCGGTCTTCCAAGTGCTCAAGTCGAGAGAACGCCTCTGTTCGAGAGTCACTTTGCGAACGCAATGCTCGTAGGCGAAGTTCGGTCCGCCGGCTGATGTCCCTCCGAATTCGGTGATCGCCCGCAGCCACACCACGGGATCGCTCAGAAACGTATTGGGAGCCATCAACACCGACGGAAAGCCAACGAACAGCGGTTGCAGAATTCCGCCGATCAATCCCATGTCATGAAACATGGGCAGCCAGCTCACCATGAGGCTCTCGGTCGTGTGCTGAAAATTGTGCTGGATGGAGACTTCATTCGCCACAACGTTCGCGTGCGTCACCATCACCCCCTTCGGCGACGCGGTTGAGCCGGACGTGTACTGAAGGAAGGCAACTTGCTGCGAATCAATTGTTGGCAGGCCATCACCATCGTTGGAACCGATCTCGTCTGTCACCAGCCATATCGCACCTTCCACCAAGGCCGCGAACTCCCCTTCGACATTGCCACGAGTATCACTCGCACAAAGTAAGAGTCGCGGCTGACAATCATGGGCCATCGCCAAGATTCGTTCGGCGTTGCGATTCTTCTTCGGCGGATAGGCCGGAACCGCGATGATCCCCGCATACAGACAACCCAAAAAGGCTTCGATGAACCCCAACCCCGCTGGGTAGGTCATCAACGCCCGGTCGCCGGACTGAGCATGATTCAGTAACTCCCGCGCGATGCTGCGAGCACGCTGGTTGAGTTCCCGATACGTGACAACGATCCGTTCGTCGTCTGACCTCAGAAACGTGAATGCGGTCTTGTCGCCGTGCGTCGCAGCATGGAAACCCAATCGGTCAAGAATGGTGCGGCACTCATTCATGAGTCAATTCCTGATCGACTTGGTAATTCGCTGCGCACGGCCTCGGCGACCGCTTCGAGAAACTCTCCCTCTTGCGTCGTGCCGTCGCCGACGGAGCAGACGACCAGCGGCCGGGTGGGCTGGTCCTTTACTGCCGCCGCCACTCCCACAGCCTGCAACGCATTGTTCCCCACCGGCCCGACGAGACTGAGTACGTGCCGTTCGGGAGCCGACAAATGGGCGCTCATCTGGCGACCGGACGAATGCGATCCGGCGCGGCAGAGAAAGCTGGCGATGAACTCGTGCGGGGCAACACCGCGTGCCAGCAACAACGCCTTGTCGCGGTAGTGAAGGTGCAGCCAATCGGCCGATGTCAGATGCGCGGCCAGCGCGGCGGTCGCTTCATGCCCCGCCCCCGAGACATGGAAGAACGCCTGCCCCTGCCGCACCAACTCCTGCTCCACCCGGTCCAACTCCCGCGCGGTCAGCATCGCGCGATAGACCTCACGCATCCGACGCGAAGTCTCGTCAGCGTCGGCGGACCGGGCTACGGGGGGGGGGTAGGCAAGATGCTGTGTCCAAGGTCAAAAGACTCGGCGTGAAACGGTGGTCTCACGAGATCGAGAGTCGGCTTGTCAGGAATGCTGCCAACAGCTCTCTCACACGGTTCAAATTGACCGGTTGTTGTACCCCGCGAGTGCGAGTCATGGAATGACTCGCCTACGTAGCTCAGTCATTCCATGACTGAGATTCTCCGTCCCGTGAACCGGTCACACCAACTCTGAAACGATGAGAGCCATCGGTCATTCTGGTTCTAATCGACAGTTTGAAGGTAAGCGGTGAAGTGAAGTGCTGCAAGGATGTTTCGCACGGTGTTGCAAGATTTGACGGCCTCGATCACGCACGGCCGACAACAACCGGCTTCCGCACCATGTTGTCGATGAGGAACTCTGCGAATGCCGGTCGTGTGGGTCATGCCGGTCGAGGCGAGGGGACTTCGTGGAAAGTCCGTTGCCGCCGTGACGTATGGATCGGAAAATCGGTTACTTTCAAAGAGGCCACTCGCCTTGGGTTGACTCGGCCGGTAAACTGCCAGCCCGTTTAGCCGTGTCCGGAGAGGCACGGCCAAGTTTGTCAACCCACCTCTCCAAACGACTTGATTTGAGGACCGTGATCGTGGCGCCTGCAACCTGCACCTTGACTTCCCCGGCTCCGGCGTCCGCGCCCGCCCCAACAACACCACCCAAGTTGAACGGGGCCGATGTGTTTGTCGAGTGCCTGATCCGACAGGGAACGGAAATCATTTTCGCCTATCCGGGCGGATGCAGCATGCCGCTCCATCAGGCGCTGACTCACCGCACCGCCGACATCCGCACCATTCTGCCGAGGCACGAACAAGGCGGAGCCTTCGCGGCTCAAGGAGTGTCGCGCACGACGGACAAGGTCGGAGTCTGCATGGGGACGAGCGGTCCCGGTGCGACGAATCTCGTCACGGCGATTGCCGATGCCAAGATGGACAGCATCCCGCTGATCGCCATCTCGGCTCAGGTTCATACGCACCTCATCGGCAGCGATGCGTTCCAAGAGACGCCGATGGTCGAAATCTGTCGCGCGATCACCAAGCATCACTACCTCATCACGAAGACCTCGGACATCCCGCGCGTCATCAAAGAAGCGTTTCACATTGCACGCACGGGACGGCCCGGCCCCGTGCTGATCGACATTCCCAAAGATGTGCAGATGAACTGGATCGACGGCAAGCGCGTGGATGGCTCGTCGTGGTCGGACGATGGTCAGCCGTGGGTTGTCGATTACGATCCACCGATGAACCTGCCCGGCTATCACCCCGAGGTGCGTCGTGTTCACCCGAATCAGATTCGCGCGATCCTGAAGATGATTAGCGAGTCGAAGAAGCCGCTGTTCTACGCGGGTGGCGGCATCATTCAGGCCGACGCGAGCGACGAGTTCCAGAAGTTCGCTCGCAAGACGGGCATTCCCGTCGCGACGACGCTGATGGGGATCGGCTGCTTCCCGGCGGATGACGATCAGTCGCTGCACATGCTCGGGATGCACGGCACGGCGTACTCGAACTTCGCCATTGACGACGCCGATCTGCTGATCGCGTTGGGCGTGCGGTTCGACGACCGCGTGACGGGCAAGCTGAGCGAGTTCGCCAAGCACGGTAAGGTCATTCATGTCGATATCGACCCCTCCGAAATTCATAAGAACCGGATCGCTCAAATCGCCGTCGTGGCCAACGTCAAAGAGGTGTTGCAGGGCCTGAACGCGATGATCGAAGACTCCGACGTTCCTCAGATTGATGCGTGGTGGACGCAGGTCAACGAGTGGCGAACCAAGCACCCGTTGACAGTGCGCGATTCGGGCGACTTCATCATCCCGCAGTACGCGATCGACGAACTCTGGCGACAGACGATCGACCGCGATCCGTTCATCAACGTTGGTGTGGGTCAGCATCAGATGTGGGCGGCTCAGTTCTATAAGTTCCGCAACCCACGACGGTGGCTGAGCAGCTCGGGCCTCGGCACGATGGGATTTGGTTTGCCCGCCGCGATGGGCGTGCAGGCCGCGCACCCCGGTCGGCTGGTGATCGACATCGACGGCGATGGCTGCATGTTGATGAACGTGCAAGAGCTGGCAACGCTGAAGTGTGAGAACCTGCCCGTCAAAATCCTGCTGCTCAACAACCAACACCTCGGGATGGTGGTGCAGTGGGAAGATCGCTTCCACGCGAAGAATCGCGCTCACACGTATCTCGGTCCGGTCGATCACCCCGAAGCGACCGGTGCGGGAGACGGTAGCCACTACGAAGAGACCTACCCGAACTTCGTCCAAGTCGCCAAAGGCTTCGGACTCGGAGCGGCTCAGGTGCGCAGCAAGCAGGAATTCCCAGCCGCATTGAAGGCGATGCTCGATTACGATGGGCCGTATTTGCTCGACGTGATCTGCCCGTACCAAGAACACGTGCTGCCGATGATCCCCGGTGGCAAGACGATCAAGGACATCATCCTCGACCGACTGCCGTGATGAGCGTCTGTTCGAGAGACGCCGATCGTGAGACCGATCTCTCAACACTCACCATCGCGTGAAACCAACCGGCCCGACTTCGCCAGAAGCCGGGCCGTTGTGTTTGATGAGGCCCAAATCGGAACTGATCGAGCGAACTTCTGCGGACGCTTTCATCCGTGCTCCGGCTTGGCATCTGTGTGGTCTCTTCGTTGAGACAGGCATGAATCGCACGGACGGCAGGACCGGAGTACACGGATGTAAGGCGAAGAGTAGAGGTACAGAGGCAAGGCGCGATCCGTTCGCACTTCACTCGTGCCCCCCGTGATGGTCTAAACTTCGCGGCCACAATACCTGCTCCACCAATGCAGAACGGGACGCCATCTTGGAAGAGGGCGTCCCGTGAGCTGCGGGTGCAGAGATCAGGAGCGGTGTTCGATCACGTGGCCGCGCCACGTGACGGAGTGATGATCGTCAGCGGTGAGCTTTCTGGGATCGGAGTCGGTGACATTCCGGCGGGTGGTGCTGTTTGAGGCACACCACAGTTCCCCGAAGCACAGCCGCCGGAGCCACAAGCGCCTGTCGAGCAACCGGGTGAGGCGGGGCAGACGGTGTGTGGGACGAGTTTGCAGACTTCGTACGTTTCCACGCGAGGGACGCAACGGGTGACCATGCGTGTACAGGGCACCTGTTCTTCGCGAGCAACGCAGCGAGCGACGCGGTGCGTCACGGTGTAAGGCTCTTGTCGGCAAACCGTGAACGGGACGCGACAGGTCTTGTTCTCCATGACAGTACGGCACGTCTGGACGGGGACTCGCCGAGTGCATTGCTCGGCCACCTGACGGCAGACCTGATACGGAATGCGTTGCGTGACCTGTTCACTCACCATGCGACACGTGCGAACGGGGACTTGCTCGACGACCTCTTGCGAGACGATACGACAAACTTGGACCGGCACCTTGGTGACGATGGTCTCGGGCACCTGACGGCACACAGTGACCGGAACCGTTTGCCGACAGACCTTCGGTTGATAGGTCGTACAGGCGACTTGGTTCTCCACCACGTTGGGGCACCATTGTGGGCGAAGTGTGTAGAACCCGCGCGGCACCATTCCCAAACGAGTGTTGCCACAATCGTCGGAGACACAGCCGGGGAACGGGAAACTGGGGTTGTAAGCACGTTGCCAAGTCCAGCGACCGCAATCCTTGCGAACCGTGCGATACGTCGTGACCGGTTCCATCACGGTGTAGCACCGCTCTTGGTTGACCGTTTCGCTGACCGTGCGAACGACGGTGCGTCGGCACTCGCGTTCGATGGTCTCGGTCACGGGACGCCGCACGCAACGACGGACTTCTCGTGTCGATTCCTGCCAGACCGGCTTCTGCACGGTGTAGCAGTGTTCGCGGTACTGGGTCTCGGTGACGGGCCGCATCACCGTGTACTGCTCTTCGCGTTCAGAGGTCTCGATGACCTGCCGCGCGACCTGATACTGCTCTTCGCGGAAGGAGGTCTCTTGAACGGTGCGCTGTCGCGTTTCGGCAACATCTTCATAGGTGTTGTCGTACACGGTGCGCGAGACCATGTACTGCTGTGGCTCTTGCACGTAGCTGTAGACCGTCCGCTCACATTGCTGACGCTCGACGCGGCAGGTCGTGTAGCACGCGGCGGGCTGACAGGCTTGGGTGGGGCAACAACTGTAACTGGCGGCTCCACAGTAACGCCCCGCTTCGACCGAACCGGGTGACGCGACGCTGACCAGCGCGAGCGCGGTCAGCATTCCAACCATCGTTTTTCTCATAACACTTCTCCCTCTAAAGACGGTGATCTCTTCGCTTCACGATTCGTGATGAGTCTGTTTTTCTGAGCGATCTCGGGCGGCAGCGATCCACTCGAAACTGCTCCTCAACCGGGAGTGACCTCGTTAGAACTGGCAGTACCGAACCTCAACGCTCATCCCGCAAACACAACTGAGACCCGAAGCGGTGACGAATGATAAGCCCCAGCACAGGCGCTCGCCTCAGAGAAACCGGGAAAAATTACGGAAGCAACATTGAGAGAAAGCAACACCGTCGCACAGGCGGAACAGGTGGCAGACTGGCCCCGTCAGGCAGACCCAACGGAACCGGATCAACTTTCGCAGCTTGCGGGCTTGGTGAGAAAAAGCGACATCGGGCAGGGTGGGGAGATCACCACTGCCCGATCACTCCAACGGGATTGGCCAGTGCATCCCGCAGGTGATCCCGCCATCGACATAGATCACTTGGCCCGTCATGTACCGCGACGCATAGCTCGCGAGAAACAGCGCCGCACCCACCAAGTCCTCGGGTTTGCCGAGTCGCTTGAGCGGCGTGTTGGCCTGTCCCCACGCCTGCATCGTCGGGTCGGACCACAGCTTCTGCGTGAGGTCGGTCAGAATGAAGCCCGGCGCGATGGCGTTCACACGGATGTCGTGGCAGCCCCATTCCATCCCCATGCCGCGCGTCATCATTCCCAGTCCCGCCTTACTCATCGCATACGGCAGCACCCCCATCAGCGGAGCAAACGTGTTGAGCGAGTCGATGTTGACGATCGTCCC
>JAYVOX010000035.1:0-2815 GCA_043757695.1 Schlesneria sp. | reverse complement strand
AGCCAGCTTTCGCCATTGGCACGACGCAGGCGATACGCCGATTCGGGTTCGCCATCCTTCTGTTGAAACTCGGCCTGCGACTGATTCTTGAGGAACTCGACGAACAACAATTTTATCCCCGGTGGGATGCTCTTGATGAGCAGCGAGATGGCGATGTCGTACTGACTCGACAGCCGCGCACTGAGTTTGACTGGATCGGGAAAATTGCGGTCGAGCGCATCTTCGGCTCCATCGGGCCCAACCAGAAACAGGTACCCGCCCCGATGCAGCGTCCGAATTTTGAATTGCCCGCCATAGCTGATCTCGTGCCGCCCCGTCTTGCCATCGACCGGCGCGATCGTCCCCGTACCGTAGGCCAACGTCGTGAGAGCCTCATCCAGGTTGGTCACGGGAATGTACGAGATGCCAACCGGCGCACCGATCAAACCGGGTGCGAGATACAGCATCATTCCGAACGGCCGATCGCGGTCGATCCCCTGTAAGTCCTTGAGCGTCGATTCCATCCACGGGTCGAGACCATCGACCTTGTTCTGCTGCTGAGCCACTTGAAACATGAAGCCCGCGGTGTCTCGCAGCCGCTGCACACTCGCCGAATTGATGAGGACCAGCGGATAGTCGATCTCATTCGACGTTTCACTCTGAGCGATCGCCGTGGAAGCGGTTCCCGTGACGAGGCAACTCCCGACGAGTACCAGCATCAACGCGAATCGCAGGGAGCGAGCGAGCATCGAGAACGCAGAGGTCGAAGACACGGTGGTCGGGGCGAGGCGGGTTGTCAGCATGAAGAGCTTCTCGTGCGAGCAGGTACTAAAGGGGAAGACGACCACGATTCGGTCGTCTTCGAGTTGGCAGGCAAGTTGAACTACCTCGGTCAGTTGCCCTCGGTTTCGTCACGACGGGCCGGATTGTATCAGCCGCCGCGCGGAAGGAGTCGCATCCGACTTGAACTGCCCCTGAAAAAAAACGACGCCCACCAAAGGTGAGCGTCGCTGTGCGGTCATCGAAATTTGTCGGCAGGACAATCGCTTCAGCGACTCGTCCTATGAAACATCCGAAGTCTCCGCAGACTTCGGATGTTTTGAACTGACTGACGCTCACGAAATCACGGAACGTTCCCAGCGAGCGACATCGCACCGGGCTTGCCGGGCGTTGCGGGAGCGCTTGGCAGTGGAGTCCGCGCGACCCATTGGCTGACACGCACCACACTCGGCCCATTGAAGGTCGATCGAGCCGGAGCCGCCTGTCGGGCAGGAACGGTCGTCTCGGTCAAATGACCGTGATCGACTTCGTCCTGATCGAGCGGCGTGGGGTAGGAAATCTTCTTGTTCGGAACGCCGCCGTTGCGGTTGTTGAAGTCATCGGGAGCCAAACCCGGCGAGAAGCCATCCAGCGGCTTTCCATCCGCCGTTCGCTTTGGAGTGCCATCGGTCCCCTTGGCAGAAGCGCGCGGATCGGGAGTCGGTTGCAACGCTGTCTGTCCGCCGCCCGCTCCACTACCAACGGGAGCGTAGCTGATGCGAGTTGCCACCTGCATCGTCTTCGTCACCGTGACGGGCTTCATCACCGTGATCTCTTCTTCGACATGTCGCACCGTGTTATAGGCCACTTTGCGAGTCGTCTGTGTCGGCACCATCGAAGTCACGTTGTACGTCACTTGCTTCATCCCTTGCACCGCCACCTTCTTCGTGCAGGGAACCGTACAGGTCATCGTCTGAGGAATAAACTGGCGAGTCGTCTTCGTCTGCGGCGTGAACGCGGTCCGCATTTGATAGCCCGCGCGATTCACCGCACCAAGCATCGTCGGACGGTTGTCGTACTGACACGGACTGACCTTGCCCGTCGCTTCATTCTTGGTGACCCAGTAGCCGACTTGCTTCTGCACCTTCTTGTATTCGGTGACAGCCTGGTAATCGACGGTCGGCACGTTGACCGTGCGCTGCTGCGTGACAGGTTGCATTACGGTGACAGACTGATCGACATACTTGGTCTCATAGATCGGCTTCTGCACCCTCTGTCGCACGGGCTGGTACTCGGTGACTTGCACGGTGTCGTAGACCGGATGCACGACCGGTTGCAGAGGCTCGACACGCACGGCTTGCACCATCTGTCGCACTTGAACGGGCTGCTCGATCGTGCAGGAGATCGGCTGACCGCACTGCACCGATTCGGAAGCCATCGCCGTCCGTTGGAACGGCATCGCAGCCGAACAGCAGGACGAACTGGCCGATTGAAATGCCACTGGCGGAGGGCCGAAGAGCGTCGGTCGCGTGTTGCAACCGCAGTTGTTACCGCTAAACGGCATCCACTGAGCCGAAGCGGTGTTCGCCGCAGCCAGCAGCGCCAGACCGCCCCAGAATAAGGCCGAGCCAAACGAAGTACGGACCATGTGCGTCTTCCTACCTGAAAGTGAGGGCGAGTGCCGTCGAACGAGATGTGATGGGGAGTGGAGAACCAGCAGCTTCCACCGATGGCCGAATGGGTCGGGGTCGAAGCGGGCGGGTTTTTAGGAGAATCCCATTTTTCGGTCAAGATCGGCTGGCGCTGCCGAATGCCAAGACAGGCTCCTCGACTCGATCCCGTCTGATCCCAAGCGGTCGCGCTGACTTTGACCTCCTTTAGGCGAGCGGCATGAGTTCTCTTCCCATACCAACCCGAAGCGTGAGCGAGGGAGTTGCTCAAGGGACTCCCTCGCTCGCGCTTCGGGTTGGCAAATTATGGCTCCCCGCCATTCGTGTTGATCATTGTGGCAAATCAGCCGCAGGGCGCTAGCCCCGGTTTGTTTTCGCTTAACCGGGGCTAGCGCCCTGCGGCTGAT
>JAYVOX010000034.1:0-10438 GCA_043757695.1 Schlesneria sp. | reverse complement strand
GAGCCTGCACGTTTGCCATGAAAACCTGCCGAGTTTGCTAGCCGCAATTCCTGTTCGCAGTTACACTCCCGCCCCTTCGTCAGCGCTGGCGGGAGAGGATTGTCCTCTTCCACGATGACGGGAAGGCCTTTAACCCAGAGCGGCGAGCCGGAAAGACTGGCTCCGTTCGACGGTCTGTTCGGTGACGGTCGTCTTCACGGACGACAAGACGCGCGAACGGCACCGCTTACTCACGACGGGATTGTTCTAGTATGGTCGATCGGAATTTGTTGCGGGAGTTCGATGTTAGCGATGCAGATCTGGAAGCGGCGTTGGGGCTATCACTGGCCGACGCGGAAGCCGCCGAAGAAGCCCTGATCACCGAGTACAACCTGCGAGACGCCGGCTACGACGTCAACGCGGTACTCGAAGGGATCATTGTGCGGGTCGAAGGCGAAGAGGTCCTGATCGACATCGGTTACAAGAGCGAAGGAATTGTGCCGCTCGACGAATGGTCCGACACTGACGAACCCCCCGTGGCTGGCCAACGCATCTCCGTCCTGCTCGAAGAAATCGAAGACGAGTTCGGCCTGATCCTGCTCTCGAAGCGCAAAGCCGACCGCATTCGTGAGTGGGAAAAGATCATCAGCACCCACAAGGAAGGGGACATCGTCAAAGGCGAAGTTCTCAAGAAGATCAAGGGTGGTCTGCTGGTCAACATCGGCGTGAACGTGTTCCTCCCCGCGAGCCAAGTCGATATCCGACGTCCGCAAGACATCGATGCCTATCGTGGCAAGATCATCGAGTGCCTGATCCTCAAGATCGACGAAGCCCGCCGCAACATCGTCGTCTCGCGCCGCCGACTGATCGAAGTTCAACGCGAACAAATGAAGAAGGCCCTGCTGGCGGAATTGGTCGAAGGACAAGTTCGCAAGGGCGTCGTCAAGAACATCGCCGACTTCGGTGCGTTCGTTGATCTCGGCGGCATCGACGGATTGCTACACATCACTGACATGAGCTGGGGCCGCATCAGCCATCCGACCGAAATGGTGCGTATCGACCAAGAAGTCGAAGTGATGATTCTCCACGTCGATCGCGACAAGGAAAAAATCGCGCTCGGTCTCAAGCAGAAGGAATCGAGTCCTTGGGACAACGTCGATACCAAGTACCCGGTCGGTACGAAGATTCGCGGCGAAGTGGTCAATGTGATGTCCTACGGAGCATTCGTGAAGTTGGAAGACGGCATCGAAGGCCTGGTCCACATCAGCGAAATGTCGTGGACGAAGCGAGTCAATCACCCGACCGAACTCGTCAATCCGGGTGACGAAGTCGATGTCGTTGTGCTGGGCATCAACAAAGAGAAGCAAGAGATTTCGCTGGGCATGAAGCAGGCTCAGTCCAATCCTTGGGACGAAGTCGCCGCCAAGTACCCGCCCGGTGCGACGGTCAGCGGGACCGTTCGCAACCTTACCAACTACGGTGCGTTCATCGAGTTGGAAGAGGGTGTCGATGGCTTGCTGCACGTCAGCGACATGTCTTGGACTCGCAAGATTTCGCACGCTAACGAGTTGCTCAAGAAGGGCGACCCGATCAGTTGCCAAGTCATCTCCGTCGATCAGGAACGCAAGCGAATTGCTCTCGGGCTGAAGCAACTCGCAGGCGATCCGTGGGAAACCACGATCCCCGAAAAGTATCAACCGGGATCACAGGTCATTGGCAAGGTCACGAAGATCACCAACTTTGGAGTCTTCGTCGAACTCGAACCCGAGTTGGAAGGCTTGCTGCACGTTTCGGAATTGTCTGACCAAAAGGTCGAGAACCCCGAGACGTTTGTCAAAGTGGGCCAGGAATTGGATGTCCGGATTCTGCGGATTGATTCCAATGATCGAAAGATCGGGCTTAGCCGACGTAGCACGGTTGAGATTCAAGCAGCGGTTGCAGCCGCAGCGGCAGGCGAATCCAAGGGTGAAAGCCAAGCCTCAGCCCCGAAGACCCGCGTCGAACTCAAAGGTGGAATGGAAGGCGCTTCCGGCCCCCTGTTCACCATGGGAGGGCCTGATGAAGTGGCGGCTCCTCCCGTAGAGTCTGTCGCAGTTCCGCCAGTAGAACCTGCAGAGTGAGTTGATGAATTACGTGCCAAGTATCTTCCGCACGTAGTTCAAGAATCCTGAGAGTCAAGCGGCGTAATGCTGTTTGTTCTGAGAAACCTTGCGGCCCTCCGGCACGTTCCGGAGGGCCGTTATTATTGCGCCGTCTACCCAATTTCCCTGATCGTTTCCTGACATACAGCACTCTCCGTTTGGAATTTTTGGTGTCCAACTCCGATAACACATCAGGCGGGTAATCCGCCGTTCATTGGCCACAGGAGGTGGCGTGTTATTCCACCTGACTCCTGACGGACAGATACTTCCATGGCCAAAGTCACTCGGCTGCGCAGCGCCCCTTCCGCCTCGCAAACTCCGCTAGAGACATATCTCCGCGAGATTAATGAGACGGCACTTCTGACCGCAGAAGAAGAGAAGGAACTCTCGAATCGCATCACGGCGGGCGACAGTAGCGCCCGGGATCGCATGGTTCGTGCAAACCTGCGACTGGTCGTCAACATTGCTCGCGCTTACACGAACAAGGGCCTGCCGATTCAGGACTTGATCGAAGAAGGCAATCTCGGATTGCTGCGAGCGGTGGAGGGCTTCGATCCGGACATGAACACCCGGTTCAGCACGTACGCCAGCTATTGGATCAAGCAGTCGATCAAGCGATCACTTATCAACTCGGCGAAGACGATCCGCATCCCGGCCTATATGGTGGAACTGCTCTCAAAATGGCGAAAAGCCACGGCGAAGCTCGATGGCGAACTCGGCCGGGCACCCACGCAGGAAGAAGTCGCCAAGGAACTGCAGCTTCCGAAGAAGAAGCTCAGCATCGTGAAGACCGCGATCCATCTCTACAACATGACTCCTCAAACGGATGAGGACGATGGCGGTTGGACGATGAGCGACATGGTGGCCGACGAGCGCCAGAAAGGCCCCGAAGATGAGATGGTTGAGGCCGACAATCTCAAACACGTCTATCGAATGCTCGACACGATGGACCCGCGCGAAGCGACGATCCTGCGGATGCGATTCGGCCTCGACGATGCCGAGCCACGCACCCTCAAAGAGATCGGGGAATCGCTCGGTTTGACGCGCGAACGGGTCCGTCAGATCGAGAGCGAAGCGCTGAAGCGACTGGCGAAGGGCCTCTTGGGCGAATGACTTGACGGTCGCTGTCATTGAGATTGCGAAGATGCGGCGAGCGTATTAGGCGAGCGGCAGGAATTGTCAGACCGCGATGTAGGATGGGCACTCTTGCCCGTCCGGATTTCGGTCTTCTAGCCGGGATGGGCAAGAGTGCCCATCCTACAGGGTCATTTCTTCTTGCCGCTCGCCTGAGTGAGCAGTGTCTTCGCTTCCAGTAGCGCTGCCACCCCCAATCAGAAAATCGAGTGGATTACGTTGCCGCGACTGATCGGCAGCGGTCGGCCGAGTGCGTCGTGAATCTCGGTCTCGGCGGAATACCCGAGGCAGTGATAGAGCGTGGCGAGGAGATCGTGTGGCTCGACTCGCCCTTCCAGTGGAAAAGCGGCTTGAGCATCCGACGAGCCATGAACCACTCCGCCCCGCACGCCGCCACCAGCCAGTGCGACGGAGAAGACGCTGCCCCAGTGGTCTCGCCCGGCGTTGGCGTTGAACTTGGGAGTCCGCCCGAACTCACCGAGCCACACGATCAACGTCTCATCGAGCAGACCGCGTTCGTTCAAGTCTTCGATCAAGGCTGAATAGGCTTGGTCCATGATCGGCATCAGGAAGTCTTTGCAGGACTGGGCGTGAACATTGTGCGTGTCCCAGCCTCCCTGATTCGGCTTGTCCATCATGCGCGTCCAGTTGATCCGAACGAGCGACACTCCCGCTTCAACCATGCGCCGCGCGAGCAGTACGCTCTGTGCATAACGAGATCGACCATAGCGGTCTCGGACGGAATCGGGTTCCTGTGTGAGATCGAACGCTCGCCGAGCAGTCGAACCGCCGAGCAACCCCAAGGCTTGCTGTGACTCATCGTCGTAACGCTTCTCAGGCGATCTCAACGATTCCTCCGGCAACTTCCGATTGAATTGAGTCAACAACTCGCGTCGCCGGTTAAACCGCGCGGTACTCAGATCGTCAGGAAAGGCGAGGTCCGGAATTTTGAACTGCGGTGAACTCGGGTCGCAGTGAATCAACCAGGGATCGAACCGTCGGCCGAGGAACCCCGCATCCTGACCGGGCCAAGGAAAATTGCCGTCGTTCCAAACGTGTTCGGGGAGGGCGACCGCCGCTGGCAGACCGTTCCGCGAGCCGCGCAGTTTTCGCACGATGCTGTCGGCACAAGGCCACAAATTGGGAGCCTTCGCGGTGACACTCTCTGCGTTGAGTGGCACGTGCGGCACACCGGTCAGCATGGCGTAGCCACTCGAAGAATGAGCGTTGTCACCGGTCGTCACGGCGCGCAACACAGCGATCTTGTCGGTGAGCAACGCCGTACGCGGCATCAACTCGCCGACCATCAAACCACTCGTGCGTGTCGTGATCGGCTGAAACGGGCCACGCACTTCGAGCGGTGCTTGCGGCTTCGGATCCCACGTCTCGTGCTGAGCGGGACCGCCGTTGAGCCAAAACAGAATCACCGACTTCGCCTTGCCGAACGAGGTCGCCGTGCGACTGGCATCCGGAGTTCGAGCAGCCGCCTCTTGCGCGAGCGTTCGCCCATTCTTCAACTGCGGCAGTGTCAGTCCGCCAAGCCCCAAGGCTCCAAGCTGAAGGGCGTCGCGACGCGAAACTCGGCCGCCAGTTCGAAATACTGATTGGCCATTCGTGAGCATGAAAGACGCTCCTCAGTTGAATTGGTATCAGTGGTCGATCGTTAAGGAAGGACATCGTTCACAGCGATTTGACCAAGCTCCAGCCCATCGAGTCGCAGCGCGACGAATTGTCCTCGCGTGTAGCTTTGTGCGTTCTGATAGTCAGGAGAGTCCGATGGTCCGGAAGGTGTCGAGTAAACTTCGATGCGCTCCGCCTGCAAGTTGACGATCCAGTATTCCGCGATCCCCGCACGAGCGTAAACCCGTTTTTTGAGGGTTTGGTCGCGCGCAATAGAAGTGTCCGAAACTTCGACGACCAACGGCACATCTTTGGGACCGGGGTTCTGCTCGATGTAGTCACGTCGAGTGCCACGCACGACGGAGACATCCGGCTCAGGCTCACTGTCTGCCAGAGTCATCGGCTGCTGAGAGTTGATGTGAAAACTTGGGGTGAGAACTCGCCCCAAGGCATCTCGAAAGAGTTCCGAAGCGATAACGTGTGGAGGTTTTTTTGGCATCTTGAGGATCAACCAACCTTCGAGAAGCTCAATCGGATCGCTGCTTTGAAGAATGCCCGCGCGGATCATCTCGTGATAGTTTTCGACACTGATTCGCCAGAGCTGCTCCATCGTGATCTCGTTTGATGGAACAGCTCTTGAAAATTCCAAGACCGTCTGCGGCCTCTCCAAGATCATGGACATGATCGTTGTTCCTCAACTTTCCTCTTTCAATTTCGGCACGTTCACTTCGGCGAGATCGCTTCGTCTGCCCAGCTTCACTGCACCCGAATCACCTTACCTCTTCACCGCTTTGTCCGAGATATCTTTGCGGCACCAAGCCCCGTCCCACCGAATGCACTTCACCGCTTGGTAGGCGAGCAGCTTGGCATCGGCGAGCGTGTCACCCAGCGCGGTGACACCGAGGACGCGACCGCCATCGTTGACGATCTGGTCACCGACTTGGGCCGTCCCCGCATGGAAAACTTTCGTGTCGGGAACGAGTGCGGCTTCGTCGAGTCCTCGCAGCGGCTTCCCCTTCTCGTAGTCGCCCGGATAGCCCGCCGAGGCCATCACGACGCAGACAGAAGAGCGTTCGTCCCACTCCAATGGTTCGATCTCATCGAGTTTGCCATCAGCGGCGGCATACAGCACCAGTGCGAGATCGGACTTCAGTCGCATCAGTACGGCTTGGGTCTCCGGGTCGCCCAGACGGACGTTGAACTCGATCACCTTCGGGCCTTGGTTGGTGAGCATCAAGCCGGCGTAGAGACATCCGCAAAATGGGCGACCCGCTTTAATCATCTCGTGAACAGTCGGCACCAGAATCTTCTCGACAACCACATCGACCACTTCGGAGGTCATCGATGGGATTGGTGAGTACGCTCCCATCCCACCTGTGTTCGGCCCCGTGTCTCCATCGAACGCCGCCTTGTGATCTTGAGCCGCTTCGAGTGGCACGATCGTGGTTCCATCGACGAAGGCCAGCAGGCTCGCCTCTTCACCCACGAGGAAATCTTCGACGACGATTTGCATTCCCGCCGCGCCGAAGTCTTTGTGGATCAGCATTCGCTTGATGGCGTTGCGGGCTTCGACCTTCGAGAAACAGACTACGACCCCTTTGCCCGCCGCCAAACCATCAGCCTTAATGACGAAGCGTTCGACGTTCTCCCGCTCGTCGATATAGCTGATCGCTTCGGCCGCATTTTGAAAGGACCGAAAATCGGCCGTTGGAATCTTGGCCTTCGCCATCATCTCCTTGGCAAAGCGTTTGGACCCTTCCAACTCTGCCGCGAGCTTCGATGGCCCAAACACGCGCAGGCCCGCCGCTTTGAAATCATCGACGATCCCCGCCACGAGCGGAGCTTCGGGGCCGACCACGGTCAGATCGATCTTCTCCGCGAGGGCAAACTTGATGAGCTGCGGGATGTCGGTCGCTTTGATGTCCACATTTGTCACGTCCAGTCCCGTCCCCGCGTTGCCCGGCGCACAGAATACCTGCGTCACCGAAGGAGACTGCTTGAGCTTCCACACCAGCGTGTGTTCGCGTCCACCGTTGCCAATCACGAGAATCTTCATAGCCGAGTCTGAATCCTGAGAAGTCACCTGTTACGTTTCAGAGCAGCGGACCTGCCGCAGTCCTGTGCGGCGAGGGCGTTCATTCCACGCTGCCGCTTGTAGGGCCGGTGATGATAGCAGCGACTCGCACACGCCTGTAGCTCACTCGGTCGCTCTTGATCGTAAGGCATCACGATCGTTGATTGCCTCCCGTCAAAGCCCGCCGCTATCATCTCGCCGCATCACATGGGATTGGCTCGACGGAATTCTCTTCGAGCCGTTTTTGGCCTGCAAAAGGAAGCGACAACGTGTTTGGAACGATGGCGATGGTTGGGGCGACGGGCGCGGTCGGTCGCATCATGCTGCAGTTGTTGGAAGAGCGACCGATGCTGGCGAAAACGTATCGGTTCCTGGCGTCGGCGCGCAGTGCCGGAACGATTCTGAAGTTCAAGGGGCAAGACTACATCGTCGAACTGCTGGAGCCATCCACGTTCCAAGGAGTCGATCTCGTCATCGCCACCACGCCCGATGAAGTGGCTGCCGAGTTCCTGCCTCACGCCGTCGCCGCTGGCTGCAAGGTGATTGACGAGTCCGGCTACTTCCGGATGCACGACGATGTGGCGCTCGTGATCCCCGAGATCAATCCGCAGGATGCCCTGAATGCGAAGGGGATCATCGCTAGCCCGAACTGTTCGACGACGCAGATGGCTCTCGCGCTGAAGCCGCTGCACGACGCCGCGCGAGTCCGGCGAGTCGTGGTCAGCACATATCAAGCGGTGAGCGGCGCGGGCCTTGTCGGAACAGAAGACCTCTACGGCGCGACCCGAGCGAGTCTCGATGGCACCTCTTACGAGCAGAAGGCGTTCAAGTCGCCGATCGCGTTCAACGCCATCCCGCAAATCGGCGGCTTCAAGGAGCAGGGCTATACCAGCGAAGAGATGAAGATGGTCTATGAGACTCGCAAGATTCTCGGCGATCAGTCAATCATGGTCTGCCCAACGTGCGTCCGAATCCCGGTCGCCAACTGCCACAGCGAAACGATTCTCGTCGAAACCGAACGTCCGGTCTCGGTCGAAGAAGCCAAGAAACTCTTCTCTGCGTTCCCCGGCATCAAAGTCGTGGACGAAGAAAAGCAGGGTGGCTATCCCATGCCCTGCGACTGCACCGGCAGCGACCTCGTCTTCATCGGCCGCATCCGCAAAGACCTCACCAACCCGAACGGCCTCACGTTCTGGTGCGTCAGCGACAACCTTCGTAAAGGTGCCGCAACGAACGCCATCCAGATCGCCGAACTGCTGGCCAAGCACCACGGCTGAGAAAAGGACTGATCAAACTGGACGGTGAATCATGAATCGCCCACGTGTCTACGTTGAAACAACATTGCCCAGCTACTTGACGGCGTTCCGCTCAACGAACCCTCGTCGGGCACTTCATCAGGAAATCACTCAGGAATGGTGGCAGCTTGCTGCTGAACGGTTTGATTGGTTTATCTCGGACCTCGTCTGGGAAGAGATCAGCGATGGCGATCCAATCGCCGCATCGGATCGTCAAGCTGCGGTTGCCGCCATTCCAAGATTACCGTTGAACGACTTGGTCATTCATCTGGCGACCGTGTACGAGATGGCGTTGGGGATTCCTCCCAAAGCCAAATCCGATGGTCTCCATTTGGCAATCGCCGTCGCTCACGGGATGGATTACTTCGTGACTTGGAACTGTGCCCACTTGATGAACGTGGATGTGATTCGAAAGCTGCGTGCCGTGAATGATCGCGAGTCACAGGCCACGCCGATCATCATCACCCCCGAAGCGATGCTGGAAACACTGGAGGACGAGTAATGTGGAAAGACCCCGTTGTCACTGAGGTCCGTGCCGCCCGGCAACGAATTCTCGAACGATTCGGTGGTGATCTCGCCAAGTACTGTGAACACCTCCTTGCCGAACAAGCCAAGCACCCCGAGCGGTATGTGCCGAAGGAGGTCTCCGATTCCCAGAGGCCGTTGAACGTGGAATCGGCATTGGTTCCATCATCGTGAGTCGGCAATCATGCCATGACCGCCCGATCCCGTGGTTCCATTGTCGGAGGGGCAAGCCGCGTGGGCATGTCAGCAGCTGATGGTTGCGGGACTTGTGCTGTGAATTCGCCATTGGGCTTCGACGAACTTCAGTCAACACGACATCACTTTCTTTTTGCCTCATTCGTTTTCCCGATTATCTGGACTCAAACGTGACGAACTTTCAGTACCGCGATGGTGAATTGTTTTGTGAAGACGTGTCAGTGACGACGCTGGCCGAGCAGTATGGGACTCCGTTGTGGGTCTACTCGAAGTCGTTTCTGCTGGGGCAACTAAAGCAGATTCAGACCGCGTTTGCCGAGGTTGATCCGGTCATCTGTTACTCGGTGAAGGCGAACTCGACGCTCGGCATTTTGAAGGTGATGCACGAGGCCGGGAGCAGCTTCGACGTGGTGTCGGGAGGCGAACTGTATCGCGTCAAAGCGGCAGGGGCCGACACGACGAAGGTCGTCTTCGCGGGAGTCGGCAAGACGGACGAAGAGATTCGGTTCGCGCTCGAAAACGACATCTTGATGTTTGATGTCGAGAGCGAAGCGGAACTCGATGCCATTGCGGCCGTCGCGGGTTCACTGGGAAAGATTGGTCGCGTCGCGCTGCGTCTCAACCCCGACATCGACGCGAAGACTCACGCCAAGACAACGACTGGCAAGAAGGGGAACAAGTTCGGGATGGACATCGAACGGTTCCGCGAACTGGCCGCGAAGGTTTTGGGAGATAAGCGACTGGCGCTGAAGGGCATCCACATGCACCTCGGTTCACCGATCCTCACGACCGATCCGTATGAGGCGGCTGGGGCGAAGGCGATCGAAGTCGTTGAGGCCCTGCGGCGCGATGGTCACGACATCAACTGGATCAATCTCGGCGGCGGATTCGGGATCAGCTATCGCGAGAACGAGGGCCTGCCTGCGTCGGAGTACGCAAAAGTGATTGTCCCCGCAGTCAAGACCGCCAAGTGCCGACTGGCTCTCGAACCGGGCCGCTTCATCGTCGGCAACTCGTGTGTGTTGGTGAGCCGCGTCGTCTATACGAAGCGAGAAGGGGGCAAGCTGTTCGTCATTCAAGACGGAGCGATGAACGACCTGATTCGTCCCGCCATGTACGACTCCTTCCATCGCGTCTGGCCAGTGAAGCCAAGCGTCGCGATGCCCTCGAACGTCGAAGGGGAGATCGCCGGTTGCGAGAAGACCGATGTCGTCGGCCCGGTCTGTGAATCGTCCGACTACTTCGCCAAAGATCGTTACCTGCCACCGATGAAACGCGGCGACTTATTCGCGACCTTCAGCGCGGGAGCCTACGGCACGGCGATGAGCAGCAACTACAACTCGCGCCCGCGCGCGACCGAATTGCTCGTCGATGGCTCGACGGTGAAAGTCATCCGTCGCCGCGAGACCTACGCGGATTTGGTGGCTCACGAATTGGATGATTGAGCACGGCTGTTGTGAAGCCGGTTTGGAGCC
>JAYVOX010000033.1:0-2818 GCA_043757695.1 Schlesneria sp. | reverse complement strand
GCATAGCCCGTTTGCAACTTGGTCGCGGCCGATTGCGTGGCGGTGACGACGCTCGCCCAAATTGTGTCGTGGAATTCGCGACCATACGCGCGGAAGTGGCCGTACATGAAGTCGGATGTCCGCGTCGTGAATTGGTTGTAGCGCACGCCGTTGGGATCGACCCAATCGCCCAAGAGCGGCAACCGCGTGGTGCGACCGATGGTCGATTCGAGAATCCCATCGATCACACGACTGGCCGCCTCACGGTAATTGATCGGACCGTTGCTGCCCCACTGAGCGTCCGCGAGCAACAGGGCGTAGGCAATATCGGCGTCGCCATCGAAGGCACTGTCGGGGAGATCTCCCGTTGATGAGGGAACCTCCCAACCCATGAGTCGATCATCAATCGAACTGGGATGCCTGACCACGAATCGCCAAAGACTGTCGAATGTCGCTCGCGCGTTCGGATCGTGGCCCGCCATCAGCGCGACGATGACCATCCCATATCCCTGACCTTCCGAGACCGTGCGCGAGTGATTCGGTTCCGTTTTGCCGAACGCGATGCGGCATTGCACCGGAACTGTCAGTGGCATCGTGACGACGTACTGCGACTTCCAAGCGTCGTAGAACGCTCGCACATCGTCATCCTGTTGCGTCTGACTGACGACGGTTGGACGCAGCGTGCCCGTGGCATAAGTCGCATGGCGCGGAAACGGGACGCGCGGTGCAGCGGCTTCGACCCGATCACCTGCCACGAAGCTCACTGAAGCCAACAGCAACGCGTAGGGAAAGCAGAATCGCCTAGTCATCAGAACCTCGCCGTGAAAGCGTCGTGTGTCGAAATCGTAAGAGAGTTGTGCCCAGCTTGGCTGTGAAGAATTCCTCATCGGTCAAATCGGCTGACGTTCGCGATTCGGATCAACGGGGGCGATAAGTCAGGAGCGACGGGTGCAGTGTGCCAATTCGGAATAGCAGTCAGGATTACACCCCTCTTGCCGCCGAGGACGATACCGCGTCCCGCGACGGATTCAACGAGACCGTCTTGGAAAATGTTCTGGATGACATCTCCGTCGGGAGTTCAGACCAAGAGCAAGCTCCTGACGACGAGCCACAACGTGGATCACCCGCGTCTCCGAATTCTCCCTCCACGAGTAAAAGAATCGAAGTCAAGCTCTGTCGGTTGGTTAGACGATAGACGTTCCAACAACTATTGTGTTGACGCCGGAGGAGACGGCATGTATTGTCAGCCATCATGACCGTAGCTCGTTCCAATCTCGTTCGTCAAACTCGATTCGATTCGCTCCAGCAGGAGGCCTATCTGAATCTGTGGCGGACATACGACAGACTCAAGGTCGTCGAGGATGAGTTGTTCGTACAGTTCGATTTGTCAGCGCAGCAGTACAACGCGCTGCGTCTGCTCGACGCCGTTCATCCCGGTGCGATGCCAACTTTGGCACTCGGTCAACGGTTGATCTCTCGAGCACCGGACATGACTCGGATGTTGGACCGACTGGAAGAGCGAGGCCTCGTTCAACGCGAGCGTCGTCCCGAGAACCGGCGAGTTGTTGAGGTGATCATTGCGCCAGCGGGACGACAACTGCTCAAAGAACTTTCGTCGCGGGTGCGGGACGGCCACAAACGGCAACTCGGCCATCTGACGGCACTCCAATTGAAGCAATTGATCGAGCTGTTGAAGTTGGCCCGAAACCCACACGAAGAGGCCGGGAGTCGCTGGCACAGCGCGGCGCACGACTGAAGGCGCACGACTCATCTCGACCGATCCAATTTCAACCTGAGGAGAAGCAGGCATGGTCCAGTCCACTCAACCCACCGTCATCGTCATCGGTGGTGGCCCATCGGGATCAACGGCCGCGACACTGATCGCTCAAAAAGGACATCGCGTTCGGTTGTTCGAACGCGAGAGATTCCCACGCTTCCACATCGGCGAGTCGCTCATTCCGCAGACGTATTGGACGCTGAAGCGGCTCAACATGCTCGACAAGATGAAGGGGAGCCACTTCATCCAGAAGTACAGCGTGCAGTTCGTCGGTTCGAGCGGAAGGCTCTCGGAACCGTTCTATTTTTGGGACAATCGACCGCACGAGTGCTCTCAGACGTGGCAGGTTCGGCGGAGTGAGTTCGATCAGAAAATGATCGAGAACGCGGCCGAACATGGCGTCGATGTGCAGCAGGGCGTCCGTGTCTTGGAAGTACTGTTTGAAGGCGATCGCGCCGTCGGTGTGCGCGTCCAGAACGAAGACGGCAGCGGTGAGCGGATCGAGCGTGCCGACGTGATCGTTGATGCCAGTGGGCAGAGTTCGCTCATCATGGGCAAGCTCGGACTGCGCGAGTGGGATCCGGTCTTGAAGAAGGCGGCGGTCTGGACTTATTGGGAAGGGGCTTACCGCGACACCGACAAGGATGAGGGAGCCACGATCGTGTTGCAGAATAAGGATAAGACCAGTTGGTTCTGGTACATCCCGCTGCACGACAACATCGTCAGTGTTGGCGTGGTTGCCGGGTATGAGTACCTCTTCAAGAATCGAGACACGAAGGATTTTGAGAAGCTCTACCAGGAAGAAGCCGCTAAGTGCCCAGCCGTCCAACAGCGCATCGCGAATGCGAAGCAGGTTGATATCTATCGCGCGGCGAAAGAATACTCGTATCGGTCGCAGCGCGCCGCAGGCAACGGTTGGGTGTTGGTGGGGGATGCGTTTGGGTTTCTCGATCCACTCTATTCCTCGGGCGTGTTGCTGGCGTTGAAGTCCGGTGAGTTGGCCGCCGATGCGGTGTGCGAGGGCCTCGCCAAAGGAGACACCTCGGCCGCGCAGCTCG
Source organism: Schlesneria sp. (assembly GCA_043757695.1). Lineage (GTDB taxonomy): Bacteria > Planctomycetota > Planctomycetia > Planctomycetales > Planctomycetaceae > Schlesneria. Next base: position 4 of record JAYVOX010000033.1, on the reverse strand, counting down.
GTGC
>JAYVOX010000032.1:0-2821 GCA_043757695.1 Schlesneria sp. | reverse complement strand
AAGCCTCGCAGCAAATCGAATGACAACTCGCGCACGCCCGCTCGCGACTGCAACGCATCGCGCAGCGGAGTGGCTTCATCAGCACAGTCGAGTCCGTGAACCCGTAGCGTGGTCGTGGTCATACAGAGTCTTTCACAGTGGCCTTCCGATCGATACCTCACGTGGCCGAAAGTGACGCACTGTCGCATCACATGCGCTACTCGTACCGCACGCGCTACTGTCGTACCGCACGCGCTACTGTCGTCCCGTCGCTCCGCCGACGGGATGTCTTGTCGGCGGAGCGACAAGACTATTGGTCGAACAACTTTGAATTGCCGGGTTGCCGTAGCACGGACGGGGCATCCGTGCTGCGGGGCAAATCAAAGTTTGTTCGACCACTACGCTGCATCTTTGCTCGCAGACTCCAACGTCTCGACGATCTCCCCGTCGCGCAGACAGAGCTTGCGAGCGGCCCGCTGGGCGGCGGCGGGGTCGTGAGTGACCATGACGATGGTGCAGCCCTCGCGATGCAAATCGTCGAAAAAATCCAGCACCATGCGGCGGCTGTCGGGGTCCAGGTTGCCGGTTGGCTCGTCGGCGAGGATCAACTTCGGATTGTTGGCCAGCGTTCGAGCCAGTGCGACTCGCTGTTGTTGACCGGTGCTCAACTCGCTTGGTTTGTGATCCAGCCGATTGCCGAGACCGACTCGTTCGAGTTGAGCGGCCGCGCGTTCACGCTGGACTGACGGCGAGAAGCCCGACAGGTACAGCGGAACTTGGGCATTCTCCAAGGCCGTCAGATACGGAACGAGATTGAAGGTCTGGAACACGAAGCCGATCCGCTCACGACGCAGTTTCGCCCGCTCGGTGACGGACAGGTCGTACAGCGATGTCTCGCCGAGCCACACCTGGCCGCTGTCTGGCGACAACATGCCGCCGAGCATCGACAGCAGTGTCGTCTTGCCGCTCCCGCTGGGACCGACGACGGCAATGTATTCTCCATCCGCGATTTCGAGGAGGCCCGTCCGAAACGCGACGACCTCCTGTTGGCGCTTGCGATAGATTCTGGCGATGTCTTGAAGTCGAAACATGGATCAAATCTCCTGAAAACAGCAGCAAGGATCGAGTTTGGCGGCGGCTCGTGCCGGCCACCAAGCCGCCAGTGTGGTGATGGCCAGTGCGGCCACGATGGCCACTGCAACCAAGCCGGGTAGTGGTGTGACGGCGACTCCGGCCCACTGCGAACCGAGACCGATGGCGATCGCCAATCCGAGAATGCCGCCGCCAACCGCGCCGACGAGACCCAGCACCCCAGCCTTCAACAGAAACATGCGCGTCACCAGACTCGGCGTGGCACCGAGTGCCATCAGCGTGCCAATCTCGCGACGGCGTTCGCGCACGTTGGCCGAAATCGTGCTGGCCACGCTGGCTCCGCCGATCACGACCAGCACCACCAGCACGAACCACGACATCTGTCCCATCAGTCGATTGACGCCGACCTGCGTCGAGACCACCTGCGAGATGGTCACGACTTTGGCATCGGGCAGCAGTTCGCGGAGTCCGGGCACGAGCTGTCCCGCCGCGTCCTCACAGCAACCCATGACTTCGATGGCGTTGACGACTTCGCCCGCGTTCGTCAGCCGCTGGACCGAGTGCAGGTGAGCGAAGACCCGGCTGTCATCGACCGTGCCCGTGCGAGGCAGCACGGCCAGCACCTGAAACTTCTCGCCGAGCAGTTTCACCGACTTGCCCGGTTCGAGGCCGGAGAACTCGGCGACATCGGCCCCGATGACCGCTTCATTGTCTTTCAACTGGTCGATGGTCCGCTGACTGGCGAGCGATTCGGGCGCGGCATCGTAGGTCTTCGGCCCGCACGCCGCTTTGGTGCAGCCTGCGTGCTTGTTGCTGAACAGTGAGACCGACTGCCAGGCCGCCTTCGCCTGAAACTCGCTTTGCGGCAGGATGCCTGTCAGCGTCACCGGACGGTCAGCGACCGTCGTTTGGACGCAAAGCTTCGGTGCCAGCCGCTCGACTCCCGGCAGATTCGCGAGCAGGATGCTCGACACGTGCGATTCGGGCAGCGTCTGCTGGGTGAGGTCGGCCGAGTAATAGTCGTGCAACGTCGCGTCCTTGGACAGAATCAGAACGTTCGCGCCGAGCGACTCCAACTGCCGCCCGACCTCGCGTTCCGAGAACACGGTCACATGCCGAATCGCCACGAGCGCCGTCACACCCAACAAGATCGCCAGCGTGCTGGTGAGCATGGCCGACGGCCGCTCGCTCAACTCGCGCCAGACGAGGGTTCTGAGGTTCATCTTCTCTTCCTTGAGTTCTGTGAAATGGGCGGCGATTCGTCTTCGCCGAACGTAGCCATCATCGCTCCGCGTGATTAGCCTTGCACAAGTCGATGTCTGATTCCAAAAGGCTCATCACGCGGAGCGATGATGGCTACGTTGAAGAGAACCCCACACTTGACTCATTCACAACGAATTCAGCCGATCAATGACTCTCGTGACCAAGCACCCGAAACGAACTCACTTCAGATACACAAATTCATTCGCCGCCAGCACCACCTGACACAGACTGTCCCATGCGATTCGGCGGCGTTGTCCCGCATCGACCTCGTTCAACGTCGTCTCGACGGATGCAAGAAACGCCCGCGATTCGTCAACTTCCTTGTCGGTGGCTTCGCGACCGTAGGCGGACGCATACAACAGACGAATGCGAGTTGCGTCGTCTCGCTCCGGCTCTTTGAGCAGCGTCTCCGCCAGATCCGAACTGGCTTGCGTGACGAGGTCGCTGTTCATCATCAACAGCGCCTGCGGCGCGATGGTGGTTGTCG
>JAYVOX010000031.1:0-2831 GCA_043757695.1 Schlesneria sp. | reverse complement strand
CGGTTGGCCTTACTAAGTGATCTGGAAACCGACTTCGCCAGCCAGCGGCCGGGACTGATCTCCGACAGCCATCGCGAAGCCTACGCCGCCGCCGTGCGCATGATGCGGTCCGAGGCGGTGAAGGCGTTCCAACTCGACAGCGAACCGGCCAAGCTGCGCGACGACTACGGACGCAACCAGTTCGGCCAGGCCTGTCTGCTCGCCAGACGCCTGATCGAACGAGGCGTTCCGTTCGTCGAGGTCTCTTTGAATGGCGTCGGGAACAACCAGACCTTCGCGTGGGACACTCATCAGCAGAACTTCACGGCGGTCAAAGGTCTGCTTGGCGTCCTCGACCCGGCGTGGGCGACGCTGATGAGCGATCTCAAGGATCGCGGCCTGCTCGATTCGACGCTGATCGTCTGGATGGGCGAGTTCGGCCGCACGCCAAAGATCAACCCACAGACCGGCCGCGATCACTTCCCCGCCGCCTGGTCCACAGTCATGTGCGGCGGCGGCATCAAGGGAGGCCAGGCCATCGGCAAGACCAGCCCCGACGGCATGAAAGTCGACGACCGCCCGGTCTCGGTCCAAGATCTTTTTGCGACGATGTGCCAGGCGCTGGGCCTCGACCCGCACACACAGAACTTGTCCAACGTCGGCCGACCAATCCGCATCGCCGATCTCAACGCCAAACCGATTACGGAGATTCTGTGAGGGTCGTCTTGTCCTGTCCCCTCGCCCCGGCCTTGCGGGGAGAGGGCTAGGGTGAGGGGTTCTTCAGTGCAATAAACAAATGCGATCGGGTGGCCGGGGTTGGAGCGTTTCGCGAAACCCCGGGGCTTCGTCCAAAGCGACTCCAGCCCCGGCCACCCTACGCCGTTAACCCTTTTTGAACGTCGAAGTCCGGCTTTTCTTAAAGCCGGACTTCTGTTTGCTGGCCACACCTACCTACCGAAGAGAAGTCCGGCTTTAGGAAAAGCCGGACTTCAAAGGGTTAACGGCGTTGCCGGCCACCCCGCCGCGCTCACCACGCCGGGTGCCACTGGCGGCAGCTTTGAGCCGCCAGTGTGATCGAAGCACACTGGCGAGCGAAGCCCCTCGCCAGTGGCACCCGGCGCGTTGCGACGTGACTCAGTCGTTCAATTGAGCGAGTGGGTGCGTAGTCGCGTCGTAATACCGGATCTCGTATTTCGGTAGTGCCTTAGCCAGCCTTGCTTTGAGAGATATCACGTCGGAGCCGACGGTGGTTGGTAAGACTGACACTGCAATGACCCGCTTGTCCGGGATTTTCTGGGATGACTTCCGATGCGGGTCATGTCGCCGACACTGGTCATATCGCTCCCACCGCACCATCGCGTCAATCAGATGCTGGTCAAAATCTGGCGTCAATGAATGCCCGAACACGATAAGCGAACCGCGGTGCTTAGCGAACCGTTCGTACGCAAATGAGAGATAGTCATTCCGGCAGATCGCCGCGCGCTTGTCCTTTGATGTACCTTCGCTGACAAATAGCGGGACGGCAGTATCTCTGAAATCGAATTGCTCAAGCAAATCACGACCGGGGTTCGCGTCCTCAGTTGTCGATACTCGCTTGAACGTCCTCCCATCCGTTCCCTTGTAGAAATGCAACGCACCGTGGAGGAACAGTACCTTCGTCAACGGTCCATTTCTTTCTTGCCAGAGGTCCGTGTTCGTTGAATCAAATTGAACGTCGGAAGTATCCGGGAATCGATTCCAAATGAAATCCTTGAATTGTTTTGGCTCGGTCATCATCGCCCAGTAGAGAAGCAGATCATAGTTGGTTGAGTAGACGTACTCGTATGGCCGCAAATGGTCGCGTAGGCGCTGTTTCACCGAATCGTTGACGTTGTCGAATGGGACATGAACCTCCTTGACCGCGCGGATTAGGCTCTTCCTGACGACGCTGTAGGCGTCTCGCAAGTCCTGAACATCCTTGTCTGGTTTCTCGAAATGTTTCCACATCTTTCCGGCGACGATCAACGCCGAGAGGACGGCCTCAAAGTTGCTCGATCCCATGTCTTGAAATATTTTCTGTTCTCGCAAAGAAAGGTGCTCAGGCTTTGTCGGATCACTGGCCATCGCGAGAAGTGATTCGTATTCAAATGGTGGCCATAACGCTCTACTGCAGCCGTTTCCGATAAGAAGGCCACGATTGTCCATCGGAATCGAGGACTCGATCGATGTCCATTGCTCAAGTGAGTCATCAAGTGCTGCCATAGGGAGATTCCTGTCTATTAGGCGTTGTTGGTTGATTCACCAATTCAACGCCGTTCCGCGACGCGCGGATCACTGGTATCTCCTGGGCCAGCGCACATTTTGCGGACGGGTGGCACGCTCTGAGGCTTTGCGAAGGGCGTGGTGTTTGTTCACGATGAAGTGGAACGCCAGCGTCACACGATTGAAGACTCAGGGCGTGACACACAACTCTGTTCCCGCAGGTCACCAATGATGAAGAACGAAACGAATCTCCTCGGTCAGCCGGTGGGACTGTTGGTTCCGGATTGGACTCCTCCGGTGCTTCCGTCTCGGGACGCGATGGAAGGTGTCTTTTGCCGGTTGGAACCGCTCGACCCGGATCGTCACGCCCGCGAACTCTATGAGACCTGTAGGGTGCGTGGAGTCTTCGGAACGCACCAGACTTGTCGTGTTTCGTGTCGAGTGTGCTGTGTGTTCCGAAGACTCCACACACCCTACGTGAGGTCACTCAAAATCCAATCCATCGAGATGCGGCCGGGTGGCACTGGCGGAGCTTTGGCCGCCAGTGTCTTCGCCTTGCGCCGTTGTTAAAGAACACTGGCGATGCAAAGCCATCGCCAGTGGCACCCGGC
>JAYVOX010000030.1:0-2832 GCA_043757695.1 Schlesneria sp. | reverse complement strand
GTGAAGTGCAAGGAATACATCAAGGCGGGCGACATCTTCCAAGTCGTTCTGAGCCAGCGGTTGGAACTCGAAACACAGGCGACCCCGCGCGACATCTACCGTGCGCTGCGTGTCGTGAATCCCAGCCCCTACATGTTCCTGCTCCGCTCGCCTGCGGTAACGTTGATCGGCTCTTCCCCCGAGATCATGGTCCGCGTGGATGAGGGGATGACGACGATTCGGCCTCTGGCCGGAACACGACGGCGAGGCAAGACTGAGGCAGAAGACCTCGCTCTCGAAAAAGAATTGCTGGCCGACGAGAAGGAGATCGCCGAACACGTGATGCTCGTCGATCTCGCCCGCAATGATGTCGGGCGAGTCGCCGAATACGGATCGGTCGCGGTGACAAAGCAGTTCATCGTCGAGCGTTACAGTCACGTGATGCACATCAGTTCGGAGGTCGTCGGTAAATTGAAGAGCGACCTCACGGCGCTCGATGCCCTGCGAGCGGGCCTCCCTGCCGGCACGCTCTCGGGCGCACCGAAAGTCCGCGCGATGCAGATCATCGACGAGTTCGAGCCTCACCGGCGCGGCCCCTACGGTGGCGCGGTCGGCTACCTCGACTTCACCGGCCACATGGATACTTGCATCGCACTTCGCACCATCGTGATGATCGGCAAAACCGCCTATCTGCAAGCGGGCGCGGGGATCGTTGCCGACAGTGTTCCGTCGAGCGAATACGAAGAGACGCTCAACAAAGCGCGCGGGCTGCTGAAGGCGATCGAAGTTGCCGAGCGGCAATTGACTTGAATCCGCTCAGCGATTCAGAAGCCTGAAACTCAAGCGCATTGTGTTTGATCAGCCGATGCGCGAGCGTGGGAATTCGGCACGAGGCAAGCCAAAGGATTTCTCGCTTACTCTGCGGGCTTCGTTTCAAAAACTGAGTCACAGGCGTTTTTCAACAGACGGCGACCGCCGTCGTTCGCCAAGTTCAGCCCCACTCGGACAAACTGCGGCGTCGAAGAAAGTCATCCCTCATGAGTTGGACTTCCGAGTCGCTGGTCGAACAGACCGCCGATGTGTTCACTCCCGATTCCAGCGCCACGCCGCGCGGTGTTGTGTTGTTCTTGCACGGGTACGACGGCGTGACGTTGCGTGACAATCCGGACTACACGCGAGAACTGGACCGACTGAGCTTGACATGTGTCTGCCCAATCGGACCACAGTGCTGGTGGACGGATCGCGTTCATGAGCCGTTTGACGCGCAGCTCAGTCCGCTCGATTTCCTGAAGCAGCAGGTCCCCGTGTTCTGTCATGATCGCTGGCAGATCGAACCGCCCAAGATTGCCGTCTGCGGTGTTGAGATGGGGGGGCAAGGTGCGCTGCAACTGGCCTATCGTCACGCGCGGCAGTTCCCGATCGTCGTGGCTGTTTCACCCAAAGTCGATTTTGAAACGTGGCACGGCCACGGCACGACACTCGACGACATCTTTCCGGATCGCGAGGCGGCTCGACAGGCGACAGTGATCCTGCATCTGCACCCGCTCAACTGGCCGAAGCATCAACTCCTGCTCTGTGACCCGGCGGACCATTACTGCCACGACGGCGTGGAGACGTTGATGACCAAACTCTCTTCGACCGGCATCCCGTTCGACGTGGATGTGCAAACGACGCACGGCGGCTTCGGCTGGTCGTATGCCAACCACATGGCCCCGCGCGTGATGAACTTTGTCGCGGAGAAGCTCGCACTGGTTTGACTGAGTGCTTCAGGCCGGTCACGGCGCAACCGGAAGAAGTTGTTCGGCTTTGTGGGCGGCATACGTCACACCGAACGCGATCGCGTCGAGCGGCGTCGCTCCTTGGGCGAGTTGCACCGCGATCGCTGCTGTCAGCGAGTCGCCGCAGCCGATCGGGTTGAGGGCCTTCACTGGCGGAGGCTCAACGCGATGCAGACCACTCGGCCCCAGCATCAACAACGGCGCGGGGCCGTGACTGACGACGACCCATACCGCACCGAGGTCTCGCACTTCGGCCATCGCTTCGATCACGTCGTCGTCTGTAGTGAGCAAGCGCCCGACAGTGGTGGCCAATTCCTCACGATTCGGCTTCACAAGGAACGGACGCAGCGGCAGACACTCGAACAGCTCGCGGCCTCGAACATCGAGGATGACTCTTGCCGAAACACGTTCCATCAGGCTGCGATAAAACGACGGCGGCGTTCCTTGCGGTAGCGAACCGCTCAGAACCACGTCACTAGCCGCGCACGCTTCCTCGGAGAAAGCATCGGCGTAGCGTGCCAACTCTGCATCCGTCAGCGCCGCAGAGTTCTCGACCAACTCGGTCGTCGCTCCGGTCGCTTGATCGAGGATCGTCGTGCAGATGCGTGTGGTCGCAATCGTCGAGACCCATCGCGCCGCGATGCCGCGCCGGGCGAAGTCGTCTCGAATTTGTTGTCCGGTCGCGCCGCCAAGCGGACTGATTGTGAGTGATTCCGCCCCCAATTGCTTCAGCGCCGCGCCGACGTTGAGAACTTTGCCCGAGCCACACCAGACCGCCTGCTGCGCGCGGTTAACGTGCCCGACATGGAGTTGTTGAAAGACCAGAATCTGTTGCCAGGCAGGTGTGAGTCCGGCGGCGACGATCATCGAAGGCAGTCCTCGGAGAGCGGCTCGTCAAAAAATCAACCCGCCGCATGAGCGACGGGCAGCGGGAGCTGGTCGTCTTCGTGAAAGAAGTCCCTCGCTGACGCTGAGGTTTATACCTCACGCGGCCGAACGTGAGATGTTTCAGGCGAGCCGTGTGCCGTAAGGCCACGGGTTTCCTGCGGCGATTAAGAACCCGCAGCCTGACGGC
>JAYVOX010000029.1:0-2836 GCA_043757695.1 Schlesneria sp. | reverse complement strand
TGTGGAGACGGCTGAGATGACTTGTTCTCGCGATCTACGTAGTCTGTCTCGCAAGCGAGTAGGTAATGGAACAGGAGGAAATTCAGAATGGCAAACCGCCCACACTTTGAAGACTCAAGTCGAAGGCAGAGCGAGTACCGTTGCCGCTCGTCAGTGATGTGTCTGATCGCTCTGGTGGCCGTTGGAGAGCTGGTCTTCAAGTTGGAAGATCACGGTCTCAGCAGTGGCTTCGCCGAGGCTCAAGAAAAGAAACCGGCCGCTGTACGTGAGACGGATGCGGTCGAAGTGAAGAACGCCCGCGTGATGTTGATCGACCGCGTCACGCTGGCCAGCCCGCGTGCTGGCGTGCTGGCTTTTGTCGAAGCGCGCGAGGGCGATGCCGTCGATGCCAAACAGGTTCTCGCCAGCTTGGATGCGGAAGTCGCAAAGGCGTCATTGATGATCGCGCGGCATCGGGCGGCGAGTACCGTCGATCGGCGATTCGCGAAGAAGGTCATCGACCTCGCGCAGGCCGAGTACGACAAGGCGAAGCAAGCCAACGTCAACTTGGTAGGCGGTGGCGTCTTCACCGACATCGACCTGCAACGGCTGAGGCTGACTGTCGAAAAGTCCGCCCTCCAGCAGGAGCAAGCCGAGTCCGAAGCGCGCGTCAATTTGTTGAACGTCGATCAGTTGACTGCCGAAGTCAACACCTACGCCGTCGTCACTCCGTTTGGAGGTACGGTCACGAAGGTCCATCGCTCGAAGGGGGAAGCGGTCGCGTTGGGCGACCCGATCGTTGAGATCGTCAATCTGCATCGCGTCCGCGTGGAAGGTTTCATCGGCGTGCAGGATGGCTTGCGAGTCAAGCCGGGATCGACCGTCGTGGTCCGCCTCGATCTGCCAAATGTCGAACTGGAAGAAGAGCAGCGCGAGTTCAAAGGGAAGCTCGTGTTCGTCGATGTCGGCGTCGAACCGGTCTCAGGCCAGATGCGTGTCTGGGCCGAAATTCCCAATCCCGATGGCCTGCTCCGAGCGGGCCTCCCCGCGCGCATGACGATTCACAATCGAGTGGCTCCGTAATCAAAGCCTGAGAGTTCCTGCAACTCCCGAGTCGTGTTTGATCGCCGTTACCAAAACCTCAACCTGGGAGCCTTCACCATGAATGCCACTCAACCCGAGATCAATCGTCGTTCGTTCTTGGCTGCCAGTGCGGTGGTCGCGGCGACGGCGGCCGCTGTCACCACGGAAATTGCTCGCGCCGCCGAGGCTTCCGTTCCGATCATCACACCGCCGCCGGGCAAACGGATTCTCTTGTCGTGCAAGTTGGGGATGATCACGAAGAAGATCGACGGCAAAGAGCTGACGCTGGTCGAACGATTGAACTTGGCCAATGCGGCCGGTTTCGATGGCGTCGATTTCGATGAGGCGGGTTCGTTCACGCCCGAGCAAGCCCGCGATGCCGTCCGCGAATCGGGCGTTTTCGTTCACAACGCCATCAATCACGCACACTGGAGCCAGCGGCTCACGAGTCCCAAGGACGAGGAACGGGCGACAGGTCGCAAGAACATCGAGCACTGCCTGCGCGTCTCACACGCCGCCGGTGGCAGCGCCGTACTCATCGTCATCGGTCACGGCAACGATGGTCCCGCGAATGAGATCGAAGACCGTGCCCATCACGAAATCAAGCAACTCATTCCATTGGCTGCTTCGCTCGGCCAGCAGATTCTGTTCGAGAACGTCTGGAACCAGATGCACTACGACCACAACGCGCCTCCCGAACAGATGCCCGATCGTTTCATTCAGTTTGTCGATCGCTTCAACAGCCCGTGGGTCGGCATGTACTACGACATCGGCAATCATTGGAAGTACGGCCAGCCGCGCGATTGGCTGAAGGCGTTCGGTCGCCGTGCCGTGAAGCTCGACGTGAAAGGCTTCAGTCGGGCGAAAAACAAATTCGTCGATATCACCTCCGAAGACGACGATCTGCCGTGGGGTGAAGTTCAGAAGGGTCTTGAAGAGATCGGCTTCACCGGCTGGACCACTGCCGAAGTCGGGGGCGGAGATGCCAAACGCCTCACGATTGTGCGCCAGCAAATGCAACAGGCGCTCGGGGTGGCGTGAGCTGCGTTATGCGTCGCACGGCCAAAAATGAGGTATTTGAAAGTAGCCACGTTTCGCCAGAACGTGGGCCTTTTGAGCGTCCCACCCGCACTCTGGCGAGGTGCAGCTACGACTCACTTCAGCCCGCGCGAGGTATCGAAACGGGATGACCGCCTTACCACTTGGTTGTGGCGGCGCGTTCCAGCGTGAAGACGATCGTGCCGTTGCGGAACACGGTCACCGTGCCTGTGGATTGACTCACGGTGATCGCCATCGCCAGCGTATGCGCGGTGATGGCCGCCGCGGTTTGATGTCTCGCACCAAGGCCCGATGGCAAGCCGGGGGGAGCCGATTTGGGCATCAGATACGTTCCGGCACTCATGACGGTTCCATCGCCCTGCACGATGAACGCCCCGTCGATTAACGCGAACTCTTTCATCGTCTCCGCGAGGCTCGGGTCGAGGACGTTGCGCAGGTTCTTGGAATAGCCATGAAACGGATTGAGGACCAATTGTTGCGCGTGTCGCTGCACGTTGCGCGCATCCCCCACGACGAACATCGTTCCGACCGGATGAGCCTCGCGCCCTTCGGCAGCGATCTCAACGGCCAGTGACAAAACCCGCAGCACGACGGCCGGCCGGACGATGTCCAAACCGCGCCGGTTCTTTTCGGAGAGCATCGCTCGAAAATGAACTTCGGGCTTCGTGATCGTGATGCTGTCGAGCCGCCGACCATCGGGACCGGTCACACAGAC
>JAYVOX010000028.1:0-10511 GCA_043757695.1 Schlesneria sp. | reverse complement strand
AACGACGCCTCGCCTTCAGCCACTAACCCGTCAACAAAACCGGCCCGATCGCCCAAACGCATTTTCACCCGTCAACCCCAAGTTTCGCTCGGCCTAGGGTAATCGGAGTTCGACTTCGTCCTACTCGCTCTCATCAGCTCGCTGTTCTTTCGATTGCAGGAGGTACGACCATGTTGCCTCGCTGTTCTGCAAGATCACTTGAGGAGCCAGTGTCAGCCATGCCACCAGCAAAACGAGCGGCAGCGTGACGCAGAACTCATGCAGGCCCAGATCGCGGGTAATCTCGATGTTGTCGGCAGACAAATCTTTTGAGCGAGTTGCGGTTCCCAATCGCAACGGCGTTGCCGTGGATGAGCTTTCTCGCCCAAAGAGAATGCGTTGAGTGGTGACCAGTAACGACCATGACAGCAAGAGCCACATGGCAATCCCGCAGGCTGCGAAGGGAGTGGCTTCCCACGTGAGCTGCGACAGCGCGAGCAGCGCGCCGGCTCCACTGGGGCAGGCCATCATCCCCGATGCGGCCAACAACAGAACGAGCAGCACCGCGCGTTTCGGTTGATCGAAGGCGAGTCCCTCAATGGAACCGATCTCGCACCGAGCCGAGCGTGAGTGCGCGAAGCCGATGAACAGCATCAACCCCATCGTCACCAATCCCTGTGACTGCACGAGTAACCACGCTCCCGTCAGGCCCTCGCGCAGCGGGAGTCTCATTGCGAGCAGTGCCAGCGCGAGCTGCCCCATCGACAGAGCGGCGGCCAGTTTCTTGAGGTCACTCTGCGACGCAGCCTTCAGTCCGGCGTGAATCGCTCCGACCGCAGCGATTGCCCCGAGCCACGATGAGAATTCAATCGCCTCTTCTCGGAGGAGAGGCATCGCGAAGCGAACCCAACCACAGAAGGCGACCTGTGGTAGTCCGATCGCCAGCAAACAGGCGACTCCGGTGGAACCCTCTTCGAGTGCGTGCGTGTACCAGCGTTGAAACGGAAACGCCGGGAAACGCAGGGCGAAGCCGAGACCCAATAGGAGGAAAGCCCACGGTGCGACATCGCTCCACACTTCAACAGCCACTTCGTTGCGAGAGACCATCGACCGCAGGCCATCGACCACACCCCACAGATCGAACGTCAGCGGGCTGCGTCTCACGTCAAAGTCACTGCGAACCCACGGCCACGACACGGCAATGAGCGTCGTCCCCAGCAACGTCAGGCCGCAGCCGACGTGTTGAAAGATCAGCAATCGTTCGGCGGCCGTTCGACGGTCCGCTCCACCCCAGCGACCAATCAAAAAGTAGAGGGCGGGGAGCGAGACCTCGCACGACACCAACGACACGATGAGGTCTCGCGCGGTGAGTGATCCGAGCAACCCCGCTTCGGCGATCAGTAACGCGATGCTGTAGGCCGGTGAAGACTCCGCCGCCGTGTTGCCGGGAAACGTCAACGCCACGAGGACCGCCAGCGCAATCCACACGGCGGGCCAGAGGATCACGCCATCGACCCCGAAGGCCAGACGCACGTTGATACCGCGCAGAGCAACTCGTTCATCGTTCGCGTTTGCGCCGAGTTTCGGTGCGTCTGACACCGGCGCGGCGGTGCGTTGTGCCTGAGTTCTTAACGCGCGTGCGGTCGAAGATTGAGCCAGCCCGTCGAAGCTCGTGACCATTTGCGAAACTTCCGCTCGACCTCGTTCATCGACGCGGTGCGGGTCGAATTTCCAAACGACGGCACTGAGCAACACGAGTGTCAGCGCGGCACTCGTGCAGGCACTCGCGCGTGTCCACGCCGCATTCCAGCGTGCGACAACAGTGACGGCAGCAGCGCCGAGGAGAGGCGAAATCGTCGCGAGGAACGGCAGCAGTTCGACAGCCATCGTGAGCCAGTTTATGCGCGAGAGATTCGGGTTTTCGTGGGGCACTGGCAGGTTAGAAACCTGTCCCACAGTGCATCCTCGCTGACGCTGCGGGTGACTCGTCTGCCGGAGACCTGAATGCTCATTCGGAGTCGGTGGACTGTTCTTCGGAATCGGGTTGGGAACTGATCTCGCGATCGTCAGTCGCGGGTTGAGGCAGCTTGCTGAGCGTGGCACCGGCGTTGGTGAGATCGCTTGCGCCGTTGATTGCCGGATTAGAAGTGGCCATCGCGTTGAGTTCCACTGAATCGGCGGTCAGCTTCGTCCACGGTCGTTCGAGTGGCTTGGACTTCCAAACGACCACGGCATTCGAGGAACCGATCCCTTCGTTGCCGAGCCAGTGATTTCGCCAAGCGTCGAAGTCGAGTTGTCGCGTCATCGACGAAGGCTGACGACCGCCCAACTGCCAGAAGACGGCAAGGCCATCGTAGTAGTTGCGGTCTCCCTTCCAGACAAACTGCCGTTGCAGGTCCATCAGGTCTCCGGCAACTTTCATCGTGACGAGTGCTCGCTTGGCTCCGCAAGAAATGATGTTGTTGTTGGCGATCACCAGCAGTGGCGGAGTTCGATCGGGCAGATTGTCGATCCCCTCGGTCAGGATCAGGTTGTGCGACAAGAGGCAGGTCGCATGATCGAGTTCGAGCGTGACGCGATCGGTCTCGGCGTTGGTCAGCTCGGACTGGCACACCGCGTGGAAGAGCGATCCTTGCAGAGCCACGACAACATCTTTGATTTGGAACCGAGCAGGGACGGCGTCGCGCAGGAGGAACAAGTCGGCCTCACCGCGCACGAGGCATTCCGAAATGGAGACTCGCGGCGGTTCGGCGGGCATCCCGTTCTTCATCATGCCGACGTTGCCAAGTCCCTGACCGGCGGCCGCGACTTGTTCGACGACGCACGCCGGTTGGGCGTTTGGGTTCGCGACGGTGATCGTCACACCTTGAAGCTGCAACTTTTCGGGACGCTCGAGCGAGAACAAGGCCCAGCGGTCAGCGGCGATTCGTTCAGGAACGGTGAAGACCAGATCGACGTTGACGAGTTCCAATGAACCGCCCGAGACCGTGACCATGCGCGACTGCGTGGCATCGGCGGGTGGTTCCGTCGGCGCAAACGCGATCGTCGGACGAAAGCCGATGCCGCCGCGCACGATGATGTTCTTCTTGTTGGCCAGTCGAATCGGTCGCTCGACTTCATTGCGACTGCCGTTGTAACGCAGCTCGATAATGCTGCCGTCCTTCGCCTCGGCACAGGCCGCTTCGAGACTGCCGTAAGACTTGCCATCGAGGAGTGAGACGACTTGTCCCGCCGCTCCGATTGGTCCGGCGGTCGTGGTCGCGACTGTTGACGGAGTTGCCTCGGTTACGGCGGGAACCGGCTTGATGGCGACGGTCGGGGACGAAGGCTCATCCTTACTGGGAACGGGGGGATTCGGGATGGGCTTAGGAATCGGAGTGGCCTCACCGCTATTGCCGCGCGGCGTGGGGGTGCCGCTGAGCAACGGCAGGTCTTTCGACCCGAAGATTCCCTCTGCAAACTTGGGGTCGAGGGGAATGGGACGCAAGACGCTGCTTCCCGACTTTGCGACGGAGTTGTCTGTGTCCGGCGATTCCGCGCCGTGCGCGAGGGGTGGCCCGGCTTTGATTCCCGTCAGCCCTTCGCCCAGCGGGCCTGTTGATTTTCCAGACGACAATGGGACTGAGGCGACTGAGGGTGAGAAGGCCTTCACGTCGGTCTGTGGTTCGCGCGCAGGGCCGGGCGGCGTTAGTCTGTGGACACTGTCTGGCTCAGTCGATGAATCGGATTGTGTGTTCGGCGCGAACGGAGATGAGGCAGAGGTTGCATTCGTCTTCGGCGTCACGCGCGACTCGATGCGCCGTGTCAGTCCGGGGTAGCGGTCCATCGCAATGACGAGCAGCCCGAGCGCAGCGGCTGTCGCAATCCAGCCGATGTTTCGTTTCCATGCGGGAAGCTGATGGCGAGAAGCGGTCAGCCAAACTTGTCCGTCGATCGGAACCGCTCCGGAACCGAGCGACCTTGCGACGAGCAACAACTCACGCAGCAATTCACCGGGGTTGGCGTAACGCCGGCGCGGGTCGCTGGCCATCATCCGCTTTACGACGGCCGACAGCGCTGGCGAGACGCGCCGGTTTTTGCGAGCGGGGTCGGGCGCGTCCTTGCCCTGATGATCGAGCAGCTTCTGGAGAACGGTTCCTTCAGGATAGGGTGGTTCGCCCGTGAGCATGTGGTAGAGCGTGCAGCCGAGCGAATAGATGTCGCTGCGGACATCGACGTTGCGCGGGTCTTTCGCCTGCTCGGGCGAGATGTAGTCGAAGGTGCCCAGCGTCGTTCCCGCGACCGTCAGTTCGGCCGACGCATCGTTGCTTTCGCGTCGAGCCAAGCCGAGGTCAACCAACTTCGCACGGCGTTGCGGTGTGATGAGGACGTTCGACGGCTTGATGTCGCGATGGACGATCCCCGCCGCTGAAGTGTGACTGAGCGCGGCGGCCAACTGGACCGTGTAGTTCACCGCTTCGGCCGGTTCGAGACGCCCCTTCGCACGAATCACGTCGCGCAGATTCAAACCGGGCACGTACTCGTAGGCGATGTAGTGCAGTCCGGCATCTTCACCATAGAAGAAGACGCGCGCGATGTTGTCGTGATCGAGCCGCGCGGCCGCGCGGGCTTCGTTTTGAAACCGTTGCACCGAGGACGGATCAATCGAGAACGCCGGGGCGAGAATCTTCAGAGCGACGTTTCGTCGAAGCTGCTCATCCGTGGCGAGGAAGACCGATCCCATGCCGCCCGTGCCGACACGACGTTGGATCGTGAAATGCCCGACACGCAGTCCTGCCACGTCTTCCGCTTCGGTCGTCGTGGGGAACAGTCGCCGATTGTGCTCGGGCGCGATATTTGGGACAGACTCGATTGGCTCCGGCGCGGGAGACCGCAGCGTCGTGATCACCGTTTCGGAACCGGGGATCGCCGGTGCACGCCACGCAAACGGAAACGCCGAACCGTGGCCGGAGCCGGACTGGCTCTCGGGCGGTAACGGGCCATTCGATTTGAGTTGGCTACTCGCCATGAAAGTTCCATCTTGAAGTGCTGCGACGGGCAACGAGGCTGAGGTTCCGGCTCTAGGCCGAGGGCACTGTGACATTCGGAGACCTGATCTTCGACAACCAATTCCATCACGGTCTCAAACATCCGAAGTCTCCGCAGACTTCCGATGTTTTCTGGCGAACGGAATCAAGCACCCAGACTCAGTGCGGCTGGCCTTGGTTCGCCAGCTTTTCGATTTCGGCAGCGATCGCCTCGAATAGCGCTTCGACATCGGCGTTGAGGCCGTCTGTGTATTGGTCGGCTTCCAAGACGGCGGCCGCTTGATGCCGTACGGTCACGTCGGCCACGGGTGCAGTTTCGGGGTTCGGGTCGGCTGGTCGCGTCACCTTCCGAAGATCATGCACTTTGGGTACAAACGCCTGCTCCAAATGTTCGTTCAACTCGTGAGATCGCCGAGCGGCCTCACGAATTTTGTCGCGCAGAGTCAGTTGATTGAGATTGAGTGATCGAGCCATGAGAGATGTCGTCCCCGAACGGACAGTTTGAATGCGGGCGTATTAGATCGTGCTGCGACGAACAGCGTCAAGACGCAAGTCGATGGGTACTCCAGTTGCCTGCGAGAGTTCGCACGCGAAGATGCGGAAGCGTTCCTTCTACCGTGATCGTGTTGGCCGTCGCCTGCTGGGGATGTTGACTGCATGAAGATTCTGGTGCTGGCTGACATTCACGCCAACTGGCCCGCGTTGAATGCGATCCGTGAGACGTTCGACGCGTGTCTGTTCCTCGGCGATCTGGTCGAGTACGGCGTGGAACCGATTCCGTGCATCGACTGGGTTCGGCAACATGCGACGACGGCGATCCGAGGCAACCACGATCATTCGGTCGCTCAGCACGTGGCTCCTCCGGCCGGGGCCGGCTTTCGCAAACTGGCGGGAGAAACGCGACAGCAACACTGGAACGTGCTGTCACCTTCGCATCTCAAGTACCTGTCGCGACTGCCGGTCACCGAGTCGCTCAGTCTCGATGGGAACCGGTTTCATCTCGTCCATGCGACGCCGCGCGATCCGATGGACGAGTACCTCGCCGACGAACCCGAACTCTGGCGCAGTCGGCTGACGGGGGTTGACGCGGACATTGTCTGCGTCGGCCACACGCACATTCAGTTTCATCGCGACTTGGGCGACCGTCAGGTTCTGAATCCCGGGAGCGTGGGGCAGCCGCGCGATGGTGATCCGCGCGCGGCGTATGCCGTCATCACCAACGGCCAGATTGAACTGAAGCGGGTCGAGTACGACATCGACGCCACCGTGCGCAGCCTCCACGCGGCGGGCCTCTCGCCGGATTGTTTGGATCTCGCCGAAGCCGTCCTCAGAACCGGCGGCAGGCCGTGACCGTTCAAGCCTCCGCCTTTTGAATGTAGGGTGGGTCGAGTCTTCGAGGCCCACCAGGAATGCCAACTTACGGTGGGCCTCGAAGACTCGACCCACCCTACGTATGAAGTACCGGCAAGCCGTGATTGTGACCGGATGATTGTCTCCCTCACGAGCCATTCGTAGGATGCCGGCCCTCATTCCCAGACCGTTTTTGACCAAGGAAGTTTGCCATGCAATTTGAGACTCGTTGTGTACATGTGGGTGTGGATAAGGACTCGACGTTCCTCAGCGCGACCACGCCGATCTACACGACTTCGACGTTTCGCTGGGACGATTTGAAGAGCCATCGCGGCTTCGATTACACGCGCAGCGGCAACCCGACGCGCAAGGCTCTCGAAGAGAATCTGGCGGCGCTCGAAGGCGGGATCGACTGCCGCGCGACGAGTACCGGCATGTCGGCTATTGCCGCGACGATGCACTTGTTTCAACCCGGCGATCACATCATCGCGGGTCACGACATTTACGGCGGCACGTACCGACTGTTCGATTCGGTCTTTCGCAAGATGGGGATCGAGTTCTCGTTCGTCCGCATGGGCGACCCCGAGAACGTTCGCCAAGCGATGACCGCCAAGACGAAGTGCGTCTGGATTGAGACCCCGAGCAATCCGCTGCTCAACATCGTGGACATCGCCGCGATTTGTGACGTGGCTCGCCAAGGAAACGCGATCTCGATCGCTGACAACACGTTTCTGTCGCCCTATCTCCAGCGACCCTTTGAACACGGCTGCGACATCGTGGTCCACTCGACCACGAAATATCTCAACGGTCACTCGGATGTCGTGGGTGGCTGCGTCATCACGCGGCAGAAGGAACACGCCGAGAAGATCAGTTACATCGTCAACGCGCTCGGCTTGGCCTGCTCGCCATTCGACGCTTGGTTGGTGTTGCGTGGCGTGAAAACGCTCGGCCCGCGCATGGAGGCTCATCAGCGCGGAGCGATGATCGTCGCGAAGTTCTTGCAGGCGCATCCGCGCGTCGCGCACGTCTATTACCCCGGCCTGACCGATCATCCGCAACATGCTCTCGCCCAACGGCAGCAGTCGGGATTCGGTGCGATGCTCAGCTTCGACGTGAAGGGGGGCCGACCGTTCGTCGAGCAAGTCCTCTCCAAATTGAGGATGTTCCAACTGGCCGAATCACTCGGCGGCGTCGAGTCTCTGATCGAGTATCCGGATACGATGAGTCACGCTTCGATGAACGAGGCGGCTCGTCGCGAAGCGGGGATCACCGACAGCACGCTGCGCGTCTCGGTCGGCATCGAGCATCCCGACGATTTGGTCGCCGACTTCGAGCAAGCGCTGGCGGAGTGAGTAAGGCGAGTCAAGGTGAACCCATTGGTGAACAAGGAGCCGGGCGTTGTCTGCACGAGTTGGCTGAGGACCGGCGCATCAATCACTGGCGGAATCGCTCTCCTGATTGAGGTGATCCGGAGGCCGTCTCTGGTTCTTCATCCGTGCTCCGGCCCTGCCATCCGTGCGATCACCTGATCTGAAGGAAATCAATTGCACGGATGGCAGGGCCGGAGCACGGATGAAAGCCAATGCCGCCAATTAGGTGACCGGCAGATGAAAACGTACCAAACACAACCGTGAGCTAGCGCCCAGCGGCTGATTTCATCAGCCGGAACGCGCTAGCGTCCGGTTTGACGGAGGTAAGTTTTCATTTGCCGCTCGCCATATTGGTGCGCCAGTCCTTACGCATGTGTCAACGCGGGGACTTCGATCCGGCTGATGAGACTGTCGAGTTGGCTCAACTCCGTTTCGATGTCGCTCGGATCGCGAGCGTGGATGGCGACTTCCAAGCGTCGAGCCGAGTCGGTCAGCGCGGGGAAGCCTGCGGTGCCGCCGGACCCTTTCAGCCAGTGCGCCAACTGAGACAGCTCGGCGATCTGTCCGTTCCCGTGCGCGACGTGCACGGCCGCTTGCTTGTCGTGAACGCGCTCGATGAACTCGCACACGATCTCGGCAAACTCGATGTCGTCGATCGGAAGTTCTGAAACGAGCTTGTGGTACTCGCGGTTCGTTTCGTGTCGTCTGGCTGGCATACGGGAGTCCGCAACGTGAACGAAAAATGAGATCGCGCCGCCCTCACAGACCCTGTGGGTGACTTTTTCAATGGGCTGCTGACCGATACTCGAACGTGTTCCATCGAATCGCTTCTGAGGACGCGTGCTCATTGCGGGTCTGCCAGTTCCATTTGGGCCGCAACGATCGCCTCGCGCTGGGCGAAGAACGCATCGACGGTCTGGGGGGCAAAGTGAGCGCCGCGCTCCTGCTCCATGATCTCGAAGCACTTGTCCAACGGGAACGCCGCCTTGTACGGACGACGGCTGCTGAGAGCATCGAACACATCGGCCACGGCGGTAATGCGTCCCTCCAACGGAATGTCTTCCCCCGCCAGGCCGAGCGGGTAGCCAGTGCCATCCCATTTTTCGTGATGCGTCAACGCGATACGCGATGCCATCGCGAGGAGTGGCGACTTCGACATGTTCAGGATGCAGGAGCCGATCTGAACGTGCTGCTGAACCTGCTCGGCATCGCGGCCAGAAGTCGGTTCCAGAATCCTCTTGCCTGCGGCCACGTGTTTCTGCACCAACTGGTACTCGTCGGAAGTGAGTCGCCCCGGCTTCAAGAGCACTTCATCCGGCACGCCAATCTTGCCAATATCGTGCAATTGCGCGGCCAGCGCAATGTTGCGACAGAATTCCTCATCCAAGCCCATGCCCCGCGCGATGATCCCGGAGTAGCGACCGACTCGCTCCACATGGCGCCCCGTGTAGTCATCGCGGTACTCGACCGCGCGCGCCAGGCAATGAATGACATCGAGGCGTGAGGTTTCGAGATCGGCCGTCCGGACACGCACCGCTTCTTCCAACTTCTGCGTGTAGTTGCGCAAATGATCGTGCTGCCGCTTGATCGTCAGCGCGTTGCGAATGCGCGGAGCCAGCTCGCACGGGTCGATCGGCTTCGTGAGAAAGTCGGATGCGCCCGCTTCTAAAACCGCCAGTCGCGTGTTCCGTTCACAGGAAGCGGTCAGGATCAGCACCGGGATTTGAGACAGTTCGCTGTGAGCGCGAATCAACTTCAATAGATCAATGCCACTCACCACCGGCATCATCACGTCGAGCACGATCAGGTCGGGACGCTCCGCCAGAATCTTCTCCATCGCGAGCGTCGAATCGGTCTCGCTCGAAGTCTTCACGTATCCCAACTCGCGCAGATATTTCTGGCAGACCTTCACGTTGATCGGCTCATCATCGACGATCAGAATCTTGGCGTGAGAAACCGGTGGGGTCACTCTTGGTGTCAGCCTCACACGCTCATTAGACCTGCGCACGACAAGCAACGATCCCGTTGACGTGTGCGATCGCGGTTTCGTGTGAAACGGCTCTTCCACACGAAACCGAGCCTGGATTTCGTCCAACAACGACTCGATGTTCGGTGCGACAGCGAAGGCAGAACTCATGGATGCATTCCCAAGTGCAACGGCTTCAACGGGCCGAAGTCCCCTGCGCGACGACTTCCACCAGGGGCTAGAACGTCGTCGGTCGCGAAGGTACAGATCACAGACTTTCAAGCGGAACGTACTTCGGGAATCCCGACGGCCGCGTAACACCACGCCTCGCGCTCAGAAAACTGTGGCAACTCCTCATTCCCGACCGAGGGTCCGAACGGTCGTGTTGTCCACACCGATGTTTCCAGCCGTGTCGGTTGCGACGACTGTCGGTCCTTGCGAGAGTCCCGCTTGTTCTGTCGCGAGTCGCAAAGCAGACGATGTGACGCGTTGTGCGACAGCAGCAAGCTGGAGACAGGAGACAGATGAATTCCGATGAACTTCCCTCCCTCTTCCCAAATGACAAATCACCTCAACCCCATCAGCCCGAAGCCTGCCATGAAACCACTTTTGTCTCTGGCCCTCACCACTTTCTCGACATTACTCGCCACGACATCCCTCTTCTCTCAAGAGGCCGCGCCGGACTGGATCAATGTCACCCGTGAAGCGGGCTGGCGGGCGCGCGACTCCAGCGGTGAACTCGTCTTTCAAGACAAGTTGTGGTTGTTCGGAGGCTGGTTCGATTCATTCCAGTCTCCGCCGCGCGATGTCTGGAGTTCC